>ONVN01000169.1 GCA_900321295.1 uncultured Eubacteriales bacterium | reverse complement strand
TGCGGCCGGCTCGAGCGTGTCCGGGGAAGGCACACTGTCTGTCTGTTTTCTGCGGAAACCTTTGATGCCGGGCCTTTTGGATGCGGTCTGCTCGAGCGTGTCCGGGGATGGCGCGCTGTCCGTCTGTTTTCTGCGGGAGCCTTTGATGCCGGGTCTTTCGGATGCAGCCGAATCCGGCAGGCCGAAGGAAAGCTCAGCGTCAGTCCACCTTCTGCGGATGTCCTCGTACCTCCCGGATGCATCCGGATAGCTGTACTCAGCTGCCTGTGCTGTCCGGACTTCGTGCTCACTGATGAAGGCATCGATGTCGCCGACGAGCCGGCCCGAGAGTTCAAAGGCATTCCGGTCAAAGACGACAAGGATGACTTCCATGTCATGCGTCTGCAGGAACCGCCTGATTTCCGTCATGGCAATCTGCAGGGCCTCGTCCTTGGGAAAGCCGTACACCCCTGTTGCGATGAGCGGGAAAGCAATGCTTTCCGCGCTGAGTTCCGCCGCTTTTTCCAGGGAATTGGCGTAGCATGCATGCAGGATTTCCCGCTCACCATGGTTTCCGTCTTCCCAAACCGGACCGACGGTATGGAAGATATACTTTGCCAGGAGAGCAAACGCGGGGGTGACAGCAACCTGTCCCGGTGCAATCGGGCCGATCTTTCTGCGTGCGTTCAGCAGATACTCAGCGCCGGCGGCTTCATAAACCGCCCGGTCCGTACCGTTGCCGATGACCGGTTGCGGATTGGCTGTATTCACGATGACGTCTGCACAGACTCGGGTAAGATTATTCCGGACAATCTGAAAAGACATGCGATTCCACCTCACTCCTTCTGCCTGAAAAGATCAGGCTGTTTTTCCTGGTAAGCAGCAAACAGAAGCTCTCTTACCGGATGGGTTCCGGATCTTCCGTGAACAGTCTGCGCCAGGGAAGCCGGTCCTCAAAAACCCAGTGTTTTTCATAAAACCTGGAAATGCAGCCGATGATCCATCCGTTGATCAGCGCACACAGGACGGTTCCTGCTTTGACCCCTTCGAAATGTCCGAAACCGAAGGCAAGAAAGCTCAGGATCACGCCGATCAGGCAGCTGGTGCAGTCATAGGCTGTCTTGAAATGGTTGATATTGATGTGAAAATGTGCGGAGACTTCTTTGACAAACAGTTCGTAGACCTCCGGGGAGATATAGGTATGGAACATGGCGGAGACCCCGGCAGAGCAGAAGAGCATGCCGATCACGTAATAGACTGCACGCTGCCATACCGCGTCCGAGGGCAGCAGGACGCCGAGCCCCATGAAAGCATCCAGGATCAGGCCATACAGAAAGGCCGTGACAAAGGAAAACAGGTAGGACAGCCGGAAACGGCGGATCACCAGCACCATGATGACCAGGAGGATCGCCTGAAGACAGTATTCTGCCATGCCGAACGTAAAGAAACTCCAGACCGGAGAGATCCACCGATAAAGAAGATAAGCCGGTGCCACCACCATGGACACACCGAAATCTGCTTTTTCCATCAGGACGACGCCGAGTGCAACAAAGACAAGTCCCAGCACATAGGCGAGTTCCGTGCTGAATCGTTTTTTCATGCTGTTTCCCTCCTGTATAGAAAACATTTCCTGTATGGGCAGGAAACGGAAGCGGCTTACGGTTATTCTATCATGCCTGTCAATGGGACTGCGCGGTTTCCTGTTTCTGCCGGCCTACGGGAAAATAAAACCCGGGAAACCTGCCTGAATGCAGGACTTCCCGGGGTGGGGTTCGGAAGGAAACGGGCAGCACGGCACCGGATTACCGGTTGGCCCGGACAGAGAAGAGGATGCGGACAGACGGGGTCAACGTTTCAGAAGATAGGTGGCGGCTTCATCGGCCACATGGGTTACCCAGGCCAGAGGAAAGGCCTGGAATGCGCTGCTGGTTTCCCGCACGGAATCCCCGCCGGATGTGGCTCCCATGTGACAGTTGATGGCTGCGGCTTCGTCGGTTTTCAGTTTCATGAACTGCTGTACCAGGTAGACAGACTTTGAGCCGTGCCCGCCGAAGCAGTATTTTTCTTCAATGGTGTAGTAGGGAACCTCCTGCCATACGCCGTTGATTTTCTGGTTGCGGGTATCCTGTTTGTAAAAGTTGACCTTGCAGAGATCATGGAAGAGTGCGGCCACAACGACACTTTCTTCGGACAGTTCGAGCTGAAAGCCGGCAATGGTTTTTTTCGCCATCGCATAAACATCCAGGGAATGCTCGCACAGCCCGCCCTCGTAGGCCCCGTGATAGCGGCTGCTGGCGGGGGCTGTAAAGAAATCGGACCGCTGGAGCCATCCCAGCAGATCCTCCAGGCCTTCACGATGGATGTTCTCTCTGCATAAGGACAGAAATTCCTGTTTCTGTTTTTCGATGTCTGGCATACTGGCACCTCGTTTCATGATCCGCCGGACCCGTTCCTGCCCGGGCCCGGGGTATTCCCATCATACCATAAATGCTCTGAAGGCAAAAGGAAAAAACGCTCTGCCGGTTTTCTGCGCGGGAGGAAATCCCGCTCATTGACGGGGGACGAGAAAATAATTATGATGTCTGGCAGAGAAAAAGAGCCGGGAAAATGCACATGAGGGAGAGGATGATCTAATGAAAAAAGCGGCCGGAACCCAAGCTGCGGGTTCACACCGGGCTTTGTTGTCCGCACGGTCCGGATACCGTGAACCCGGGCAGAGGATTCTCCTTTCCATGCACGGAAGACGGTGCTCCGGAATGCTCCGGAGATGGTTTCTGCTTGCTGTGACCTTCCTCATGCTGGCCGCCTGCCTGACAGGAACGGCGGAGGAGCGAACAGCCGTGACGTATCATCACGGCGATACGGAAAGCGGGCGGGTCGCGATCACCGTGGATGACTGCTACAGCATCAAACAGGTCAGGGCCATTCTGGATCTTTGTGCACAATATGATATCCGCTGCACGTTTTTTGTGATCGGTGAAGCTATGAAATACAAGGATGCTGAGGTCTGGAAGCAGGTGGTGAAGTCAGGCTGCGAGATTGGAAATCATTCCTGGGGACACACGAACCTGACGAAGCTGAAAGGACATGAGATAGAATTTCAGATGCTGCGCACCCAGCAGAAGGTGGATGCCGTGCTGGGTTACCATTACCCCATGCAGGTCATGCGGCCGCCGTTCGGAGCAACCAATAAACTGGTGGCGGACAGTGTTTTCGAAGTCGGGTATCCGGCGGTCGTGAAATGGGATGTTTCGGAAACCAACTCAGCCAAAGCCATCAAGGCGGTTCAGAATGGCAGCATCCTCCTTTTTCACGCACGGGCCAGGGATGTCAGGTGCCTGAGAAAGCTGATTCCGCTGATATTTGAAAAAGGATTTGACTGTGTCACGGTATCGGAGCTTCTGGAGCTGGGACCGATCGAAGTGGATGAGCATTCCGACATGTATATCTATGATCCGAAAAGCGGCATGTGAGACAGGAAAGAAGGGAACAGCATGGAAGGGCTGAAGGAAATACTTGAGACGCCGGTGACCCATCACTGCGATGTTCTGGTGGCAGGCGGGGGCATGGCAGGCATTGCTGCTGCCCTGGCGGCGGCACGTCATGGCGCCGGGGTAATTCTTCTGGAAAAGCAGTTCCTGCTGGGAGGCCTGGCAACAGCCGGCCTTGTCACCATTTACCTGCCTCTGTGTGACGGAAAGGGACATCAGGTCTCCTTCGGCATCGCCGAAGAACTGCTGCGTGCCTCGATCCTTTACGGTTCCGAAGCGGAGTATCCCACGGCATGGCTGGAAAACGGAAGTCCGGAAGCGCGGGCACATCAGCGCTTCCAGGTGCGCTACAATGCCCAGCTGTTTGCCATCACAGCGGAAAAGATGCTGCAGAAGGAGCATGTGAAAATCCTCTATGGCGCATCGGTCTGTCAGACGGCAGTGGAAGACGGAAAAATGACGGCGGTTATGGTGGAAACAAAATCAGGACGGACAGCGATCCGTGCCCGCTCCTTTGTGGACGCGACCGGGGATGCCGACCTGCACCATCTGGCCGGCGCGGAGACGGCTCTCTTCGGCCCGGGCAATATTCTGGCTGCCTGGTATTACGGATGCGGCCGGTCCGGCTATGACCTGAATGTCCTCGGGTGTGCAGAAGTTCCCGAGGAAGACCGGGAAGAGGAGACACGGCCCCTGGTCAGCAGGCGGTTCCAGGGTGTGGACGGCTGGGAACTGAGCGAAATGGTCCAGCTGGCCCATGATCAGATTCTGAAGCAGGTGCTAGCGAGGCGGAAGACGGACCCTTCCTATGTGCCTGCAACCCTTGCCACCATTCCCCAGGTCCGGATGACCCGAAGGATCGTGGGAATCGCCACCCTGGACACCCGGGATGATCACCGGGAGTTCCCGGACAGTATCGGCCTCATCGGAAACTGGAAGAAGTGCGGGCCTGTGTATGCGGTGCCCTTCTCGGCCCTCTACGGAAGAAAAATCAGGAATCTGATTACGGCCGGCCGGAGCATTTCTGCTACGGATGCCATGTGGGATGTCACCCGGGTTATTCCCGCGTGCGCTGTCACAGGCCAGGCTGCCGGAACGGCTGCTGCCATGACGGACGATTTTCCAGCCCTCCCGGTGGAACAGCTTCAGCAGGTCCTCCGGGCAGACGGTGTCCTGCTGTCCGTTTGGGAAACAGTCCCCGGGGACCTTGGCGGAAAGGCGCAGGGATGACAAGCATCCGTTCTGTGCAGAAATGATCGAAAAGGAAAAGATCATGATGCAAACAATCAAGTGTGTCTATTGATTTCCGCAGAGAGATGCTGATATGATCAATCCGGTATGAAAAACACAATCGGGCCTGCGTTCAGGCGCAGGGTATTTGTCCTGCTGACGGAAACGGACAGGAGACAGATGTATGCACAGACTGACGAAAATCATCCGGGAGGATATGATCCCTGCCCTTGGTGTCACGGAACCCGGAGCCATAGCGTTTGCGGCGGCCACAGCCCGGACGATGATCGGGGGCCGGCTGGTCCGGCTGACTGTTTCCATGAACAGCGGACTGTATAAGAATGCTTATTCCTGCGGTCTTCCCGGTGTGGAAGAGGTCGGAGCCGTCTTTGCGGCTGCCCTGGGCTATACAGCCGGAGATCCGGAAAAGGGACTGGAAGCGCTGAGCGATGTGGGGCCGGAGGACGTTGCGGCTGCCGGAGCGTATGTGGCGCAGGGGAAAATCACGGCGGACATGTCGGAGATCAGCAGCCGGATCCGCCTGGTCGCTTCCCTGGAAACCGATGAAGGAACAGCGGAGGTTGAAATCCGCGGCCGCCATACGAACATTGTGCGCAGGACAGTCAACGGAACGGATGTGTTTACGGGAAAAGAGGAAGAGGAAGCAGCCGGGGAGAACGATGCTGCGGAAATCCGGAATCTGACGCTCCGGGAAATGCTGGCCTATGCCGAAACCATTCCGGCGGAGGAGATCGGGTTTATCCGGGAGGCCCACCAGATGAACCTGGCCCTGTTTGAGGAGGGCCTCAGGAGCAGCCGGACCACCTTTGTGCATCGCCTGCTGGAGATGAACGGAGGCACGGTGTATTCCGGCGACGAACGGAAAACCGCTTCTCTTCTCTGCAACGGAGCCATTGAGGCAAGGGTGCTGGGGCTGAACCGGCCGGCCATGAGCATTACAGGGTCCGGAGCACACGGCATCATGGCGACCCTTCCCCTGTATGCGGTCTGCCAGGTGCGGCATCTGCCGGAGGAACGCCTGCTGCGGGCCACGGCGCTGTCCTTCCTGATCTGCATGTATATCAAATCCTGGTCCGGCCGCCTGTCGGCCCTGTGCGGCTGTGCGCTGGCGGGCGGAACCGGCGCAGCCTGCGGTCTCTGCCTGCTCAGCGGCGGAGGGGAAAAAGAAATCAGTGCAGCCATCCGGAATATGGCCTCGGGAATCACCGGCATGATCTGCGACGGAGGCAATCAGGGCTGCGTGATGAAAGGGATTGCTGCCTGTGACGCTGCGTTCTCGGCATCGTCGCTGGGCATGACGGGCGTCTCTGTGGACAGCGTGCACGGCATCAACGGGCGGACACCTGAGGAGACCATGCGGAATATCGGACGTATTGCCTCGCCTGGCATGACCGGGACAGAGGAAACCATTGTCGGGATCCAGAGAAACAAGGGAACAGACAGTCCCTGAGACAGTCCGGTTTTCCGTTTTTTCCACCGTCCACGGACCCATTTGAAACGAGCCTTATGCGCAAGCACTATGGACTATATGGAATTCAAGGGAAACATCAGAAAGAGAGGGACCACTATGAACAAAAGAGAGCGTGTTGCCGCAGCCTTTAAGGGACTGGAAACCGACCATGTGCCGGTCAGCATGTGGAAGCATGTTCCGCCGCAGTACTGGGGAGACGATGACCGGTTCGCGGAGGTTCAGGCACAGTTTCTGCAGGATAGCGATGTGGATTTTATGAAGCTTTCCGGAGACAAGTACTTCGGATGGCCGTCCCCGGTGCTCGACGGGATCGAAAACGCAGAGGACCTGTTCAGGCTTCGTCATCTGGGCCCGAACCATCCTTACATTCAGGGTCAGATTGACCGGACCAGGAAAGTTGTCAAGGCCCTGGGCGGTGCATGCCCGGCCATCTATCTTGTGTTTGTACCGCTGTCCTGCATCCGCCTGAAGATCGGCTATCCCAAGATGATGAAACTGATCCGGGAAAACCCGGAAGCCATGAAGTATGCCTGCAACGTTGTTGCAGACGACCTGAAGGTGCTGGTACAGGGTCTCATTCAGGAAGCCGGCGTGGACGGCATCTTCTACAGCGTGCAGAACGGTGAGGAGAACCGTTTCACCTATGAGGAATACAGGGACTGGGTTACGCCCAGCGACAAAAAGGTACTGGACTATGCCAATACCCTGAGTGATATGAATGCCATTCATTTCTGTGCCTGGGAGGAGATCCCCAACCGTCTTTCCGTCTGGGAGGATTACAAGGCACCGGTGATCAGCTGGTCCCGCTATTTTGACATTATGGATATTCAGGAAGCCAAAAAGCATTTCGGATGCACTGTATGGGGCGGCTTCGACAACCGTGCGGGCACATTCCTGTACACAGCTTCAAAGGAGGAAATCGAGAAAGAGGTCGCGAACCTCATCGCCCAGGGCGGAAAGAGCGGCTATATTCTCGGCTCCGACTGCAGTATCCATGATGAGCTCCCGGTGGAACGGATCCGCTGGGTTGTGGAGGCAGCAAGGCAGATCTGAGGGGGATGCAACCGCATTCCAGGCCCCCGGAAGGCACCAGCTTCCGGGGGCCTCTCATGTCGGTCCTTTCAGCCGGGGAAGAAGCCTGCCGGGCCGGGAAAAAACGGAATGCGCGCTGGTTGACAACAGGTCTTCTTTTGGCTATGCTTTGCGCTGCAATGCGTTCCCGACACAGGGGGCCGGCAGGCGGAAGGGCCTGGAAAGGATCAAGAAGTGATTACGATACCACTGGTCAAGAAAATCACAGAACTGTTTCTGATTCTCTTTGCATCGGCTGCACTGGTAAAAACCGGTGTGTTCAAGGCGGATTACAGCAAGGTCCTTTCGAGAATCTCGCTGTACTTCGTGACACCCTGCGTCATCTTCAATTCCTTCCAGAAGGAACTGACGCCGGAAATCCAACAGGGCCTTCTGATTGTGACCGCCCTGGCCGTCGGTTTTCAGCTCCTGTTTTACCTGATTGCGGAGGTTCTTCGCAGAGTCTGGAAGGCGACGGAGGTGGAGCGTGCTTCCATCATCTTCACCAATGCGGGGAACCTGATTATTCCTCTGGTCGGCTATGTACTGGGAGAAGACTGGGTCATCTATGTCAGCGGATATATTCTGGTGTTCAACGTCATGTTCTGGACCGTCGGCATCCGGATGTTCGACAGCAGGAGTTCCGTGAGTATCCGGAAAATCCTTCTGAATCCGAATATTCTGGCGGTGCTGGCAGGCCTGCTGATGCTGTTTACCGGCCTTCCGCTCCCGGAACCGGCGGCCATTGCCTTCCGGGATGTCGCCTCCATGATCGGACCGCTGTCCATGATGATTACCGGTATGATCGTCGGCAGCATGAAGTTCCGGGATATGTTTGCAAACCGCAGAATCTACGGTGTGATTTTGTTCCGTATGGTGCTGTGCTCCGGGACAGCGGTGCTGTGTGCCGCACTGAGCGGCATTGCAGGGCGGATTCCCTCCGGGCAGTGGATTGTCATGATCCCGCTGCTTTCGGCAATTGCCCCGTCGGCTTCCAACATCAACCAGGTTGCGATTCTGTATAACAAGGACGCAAAATATGCGTCCGCCATCAACATTCTGACGACGCTGTCCTGCATCCTGACCATTCCGCTCTGGATTCTGCTGTACGAGGCCATTGTCTGACCGGGGAGAGGCCGAGAGGAAAAAGGACATCAGAAAACCTGTGCCGGGTCCGGAGAAAAGGCGGATCAGGGCACAGGTTTTTGATTTGGGTTTTCAGGGAATAACGAGCTGTCTGTTACAGAGAACGAAGAATGCCGCGGAGTGCTTCACAGGCACAGTGGAAGGCCGTCCGGCGGTCGGGATAGGTTTCCCCGCTGGTCGGTCCTTCCGTCTGAAGGTCTTTCAGTCCGTCAAAAACCGTCAGATGCGGTTCAACGGTCAGAACCACTTCATCCTGGCGTTCCTGATGCAGCCGCTTGAGGAGCGTGGGCAGCTGTCCGTCACCATGGCCGGCTGCGACGAGAGAGCCGGTCTCCATGATGGTATCCGTGATATGGATGTAGGTGATTCGGTCGTGGAGGACCTCATAGGCCTCCAGAGGACGGACATGGCACTGAATGAAATTGGCAGGGTCAAAGACAAAGCCCATTCTCGGACCGAAGTGCCCGAGAAGATCCGCGCAGCGCTCGGTGACGTCGCCATAGATCCCTTTTTCATTTTCATGCACCAGCAGGACGCCGGCATTTCCGCCTCGGTGATCATGCGTCCGAGCCTCCGGAGAACTTCATCACGGCGCACGGCCGGATCTTCTCCCTTGGGCGGATAGAAACTGAACATCCGGATTCTCCTGCAGTCAAAAACCCTGCAGAGTTCGAGTCCGTGCATGAACTCCTGGAAATGCTCATCAAATGGAACATCAAGAGGTGCTTTCCCAAAGGGGGAACCCAGAGCGGACAGACGGATTCCGGCGGCATCCATCTGCTTTTTGATTGTTTCTGCATCGGACAGGGTCATTTTGGATGCGCTGCTGCCATTGACACCACGGAGTTCGATAAGAGAAATCTGCTCTGCCTGAAGGGCTTCGAGCTGCTCGTCAAAATTTGGGCTTGCTTCATCTGCGAAAGCGGAAAGAATAAACTTTGCCATGTGAATCCCTCTTTTCATTCTGCTGGTGACGGAAACGGCGGGCGGCAGGAAGGTCTGGTTCCGGTCTTTCGCCATCTGTCCTGTTGTACAGGAAGATTCCGGATGAGGCAATGGTCAGCTGCAGGAAACAGATCCTCAGCCGCCAGTTGTCCAGAATGAACTGAACTGCCATAAAAAAGGGCGATTTGATGCAGTGATGAAGGGTCCACGGGAAGAATATGAAGGTACAGTGTCTGAGAAAACGGCCGCACAGAAGGGCCTGACGGAGAGGAAAGGAACCGGTCCGGGAAGATGGGGATGAAGGTATGAACAGGAAAAAAGTACGGATTCAGTTGTCGCTGACGGAGTTTATTTACAACGGATGTTTTGCCGCCAACAATTATCTGTCGGTTTTTCTGGAAGCGATCGGCATGTCCGCCTCGCAGCTGGGCCTGATCACTTCTCTGCTCAACGGGATCGGGATTGTTTCCCAACCGACCTGGGGGATTATTTCGGACCGTATGCAGTCGGTCAAAAAGTGCTTCCGGGTGTGCATGCTGGGAACGGCGGTCTGCGTCCTGACCATTCCGCCCCTGTCCCAGGGGGAGGGGATCTGGAGAGTGCTGATGGTCGCCATGCTGATGGCACTGGCCTTCTTTTTCCACCCTTCCAACATGATGATGGAGCTCTGGCTGGTCCGGGTCAATGATCATCCGTCCCTGAGGATTCCCTATGGCAGCATCCGGTGCTGGGCCTCCATCGGCTATGCGGTTTTCAGCCTGGCCTTTGTTCCGGTCTTCCGGGCGGTTCATGTGCGGAATGTCTATTATCTTTTCGCGGGTTTTGCGGCAGTTTCCATTGTGCTGACATCCATGATTCCTTCCGAAAGCGAAGGGGGACATGAAAATCCGAAGCGCATGCGGCTCCGGGATATGCCCTTCCGTTCCATTCTGAATTACTGGATTGTCGGACATATTGTGTTTGAAGTGCTCTACCAGATTCCCATGGGATGGCGCGTCACCTATACCGTTTATGCGCTGAAAGAATTCGGTCTGGATACCAGCATGTACGGAGCCCTGATGTTCATTGCGGGAATCTGTGAGGTTCCCATGCTGCTGCTCATCCGGCGGTTTACTGCCCGTGCAGGATGGGCTTGGCCGCTTCTTCTGAATGTGCTGATTCTGGTGTGCGAATACAGCCTGTATGCATGGGGACATTCCGTGGCTGTTCTGTTTGCTGCGCAGCTGCTTCGCGGCTTTTCCTTTGCCCTGTACATTGCCAGCAGGTATCAGTATGTTCACCGCCTCGCGCCGGAAGGAATGGAAGCCAGCACACAGGCGCTGATCAATTCCGTCAGCGCGGTTGTGAATGTGATTGCGGCAGCTGCTGGAGGGTTCCTCCTGGAGTCGCTGGGAACCCGCAGCTTTTTTGCCCTGCTGAGCGGTCTGCAGCTGATTTCCGGGGCTTTCTTTGTGACGGTGCATGCTGCAGGTGCAAAATGTTTTCATCAGACGCCGAAGGACAAGGAATGTATGCTGTTCACGCCGAATTTCTACAGACACGAATAAACAGGCTGACAGGGAAAAGGAGACAGCAATGCGTATCATTTTTGTTCGACACGGGGAACCGGACTATGCACATGATTGCCTTACACCTATCGGCAGACTTCAGGCAGAGGCTGCTGCGAAGCGTCTGGAAAGGGAAGGCATTCAGGAAATCTATGCCTCCCCCATGGGCCGTGCCCAGGAAACGGCTTCTTTTACAGCCGAGCGGCTCGGCCTGCCGATCAGGACCTTGGAATTCATGCATGAAATCTCGTGGGGCGGACCGGATACACCGGAAAACGGCCATCCATGGACACTGAGTGACTGGATGATCTCCAGAGAGGACTTTGATTTCTATGCATGCGACTGGCGCGAACATCCCTATTATGCCAACAATGTGGCTGTTCAGTATCTGGATGCCATCAGCAGTCAGTTTGATGCACTCCTCCTGACAAAAGGATATCGTCATGAGGGAACCCGGTTTTTCTGTGAGACAGAGGAAGAGAAGAACATCGCGGTGTTCAGCCACGGCGGATCGGGGGCGTGTGTGCTGTCTCATCTGCTGGCTCTGCCGTTTCCCTATGTGTGTACGGTTCTGCCCTATGAATTTACATCGGTCATCATTCTGGAGTTTCCGGTTGTTCCCGGAGAATATGTTCATCCCAGGATTGAGCTTTTCAATGATGCGGCCCATATCCGGGATGTTTCCAGCGGCCTGGTCTTTCAGAAGGAAGCCGATCCGGAAGTATAAAGCGCAG
>ONVN01000187.1 GCA_900321295.1 uncultured Eubacteriales bacterium | reverse complement strand
ATCAACAAGCCCGCGCAGCATAACGGTATAGCGTTCATCCTGCTCTTTGAAGGCAGGGAAAAGGGTTCCGATGGAAATGGGCTTTACAAGCACTACTGAGCCATTGAAATCGGTTTTTTCATTCGCGATATCGATCATATAATCGACAAATGCACGAAGAAAATTCCCTTCACCAAACTGAAGAACTTTCACAGGACGAGAAGGAGCAGGGGCCATAGATGCATTCAGCTGTTTCATGAAGAAGACCTCCTCTGGATTACTAGAACGATTTTTGTAAACGTTTACACGCCCATAAAATTGTACCACCCGGCATGCTTTCAGTCAATGAATGATTTGCTTGGATAACGGTTGCAGATGCATGTTTTCCTTGGAATTTCGTTCGGTGAAACCTGTTGCGATCACTTTGTTCACGTGTTATAATCGCTATGATTGTGAAAACGCTTACATGAAAGGGGTGAGCATTTGAACATCTATGATATTTCAAAACGTGCAGGCGTTTCGATTGCGACTGTTTCGAGAGTTTTGAACAACAGTCTGCATGTGAGTGAGAAAACAAGACAGCATGTTTTGAGTGTCATTGAAGAAGCCGGTTATATACCGAATGCATTTGCCCGAGGACTTGGGTTAAATACAATGAAAACCATCGGGCTTGTATGTCCGGATGCCTCAGACCCGTATCTTGCCCGCGCCATATCACTGCTTGAGCATGCCTTCAGGCAGCATCATTATGACTCTCTTCTGATCTGCACCGGAGAAGAGTACTCCTCAAGGGATGGCGGGATTGCAGCTCTTGTACGCAGGCATGTGGATGGCATTATTCTGATGGGCTCTTCGTTCGTTTCACAGAATCCAAGTGAAAACAGCATGATCTTGGATACTTCGGAATCCGTTCCAACAGCAATTCTCAACGGAAGCCTCCCCGGAGAACATATCTACAGCGTCCTGTGTGATGACATGGGAGCCACCTCCATGGCGGCTGATTTACTCTGCAGGGAAGGCCGGAAAAAACCGTTGTATCTTTATCATGCATTGAGCGCTTCCGGAATGAAAAAACTGCAGGGTTTTCGGGACGCTGTGAACAGGCATCACCTCTCCGTTGGCAGAGAATTCGAGATCATGGTGGGAAAGGAAAGCCGAAGCATCCCTGCAGTATGCCAAATGATTGTTTCAGCCTGGAATCATGGAATTCATTTTGACAGCGTGATTACCAGTGAGGATATGCTGGCTATAGGAGCATTGAAAGCCGTCCGGCGGCTTGGATTGCGTGTTCCTGAGGATATCAGCATTCTGGGATACAATAATTCGGATCTCTGTTTATGTACCGAACAAGAATTAAGCAGCATCGATACATGTCTTCCGCTTATTTGTGACCACATTGTTCAGACGTTGGTATCCGTTCTCGAAGGCACAGAAATGCCGCATCAGCAAGTTTTCAACGCTCACATTGTTGAGCGTGAAAGTACATTATTCAAAGTTCAACACAAAAATGGAAAGGAAAATGATGTATGAAAGCTTTTATGGACAAGGATTTTCTTCTCTCGACGGAAACTGCTCAGCACCTTTTTCATAATTATGCAGAAAACTGCCCGATCATTGACTATCATTGTCATCTGAGTCCGAAAGAAATCTGGGAAGATATCCATTTTGAAAATATCACACAGGTCTGGCTTGGCGGAGATCATTATAAATGGCGTCTTATGCGTTGTGCAGGCGTGGATGAAAAGTATATCACTGGCAATGCCTCTGATTATGAAAAGTTCTGCAAATGGGCAGAGGTTCTCGGCAAAGCCATTGGCAATCCGCTGTATCATTGGAGTCATCTCGAACTGCAGCGTTTCTTTGGCTGGTACGGAGCACTGAGTGCAAAGACCGCTGATGAATGCTGGAACTTCGTCAATGAAAAATTCAAGGATCCGAATTTTTCTTCCCGCGGTCTGATCCGGCAGAGTAATGTCGCCATCATCTGCACAACGGATGACCCGATTGATTCCCTTGAATACCATGAAAAACTGGCCCAGGATTCATCCTTTGCAACAACCGTGCTTCCTGCATGGCGTCCTGACAAAGCCATGAATATTGAAAAGCCGGCCTGGACAGAATACATTCATGCTCTGTCCAACGTTTCCGGAATCGAGATTCATTCTTTTGCAGATCTGAAAAATGCGCTGAAAATCCGTATGGACTTCTTTGCCGCCCATGGCTGCTCATTATCGGACCATGCCCTTGGATATGTCATGTATGCTCCTGCATCGGATGAAGAAGTGGAAGCCATTTTCAGGAAGCGTGTTGGCGGAGGCAGACTCGACAGCCATGAACAGGCAGTTTTCCGTCATGCTTTCATGAGCTATGTTGCTGAAGAATATACCAAACGCGGATGGACCATGCAGCTGCATTATGGATGCCGTCGCGACAATAATCTTTCCATGTTCGCCAAACTCGGTCCGGATACAGGCTACGACTGCATTGATACATATACGCCTTCGGATCAGACGGCTGCATTCCTTGGTTTCCTTGAGCGCTCTGGAAATCTGCCCAAGACCATCCTGTATTCTCTCAACCCTGCAGATAATCAGGCGATTGACACCATTTGCGGCTGTTTCCAGAACAGTGAAGCTGTCAGCAAGATTCAGCACGGTTCCGCATGGTGGTTCAACGATCATTTCCAGGGCATGACCGACCAGCTCACCAGCCTGGCCAATCTTGGCTATCTGGCAGGTTTTGTGGGCATGCTCACGGACAGCCGTTCATTCCTCAGCTATCCTCGTCATGAATACTTCCGCAGAATTCTTTGCCGGCTCATTGGCGAATGGGTGGAAGATGGCCGCTATCCTGCCGACGAAGAGCTCCTGGGTTCCATTGTTCGCAATATCAGCTACGAGAATGCGAAGTATTATTTCTCCTTCCAGACAAAAAAATAACCTGCACGTAACAGATTTTCCTGCTATACAGACAGACTTCGGTCTGCTTTTGTGGGTCTGAAGAAAGGATAGATCGCATGAAAAAAGCCAAGTTGATTATGGATCGCGACTATACAATTTCCCGCATTGATCCCCGGATGTATGGATCCTTTATCGAGCATCTGGGACGTGCAGTGTATGGTGGCATCTATGAACCCGATCATAAAACGGCAGATGCTGAAGGTTTCCGTGAAGATGTTATTGATCTCGTGAAAAAACTTCAGGTTCCTGTTGTCCGTTATCCTGGCGGCAATTTTGTGTCAGGCTTCAACTGGGAAGACTCGATTGGTCCCCGCGAAAACCGTCCAAAGCGTCTCGATCTTGCATGGCTGACAACGGAAACGAATGAAGTAGGTCTTCATGAATTCTGTCATTGGGCGAAAAAAGCGGATACCAGCGTTATGTATGCCGTGAATCTCGGCACGCGGGGGGCGGATGCCGCAAGAAATGTGGTTGAATACGCCAACCATCGCGGCGGAAGCTACTGGAGTGATCTTCGCATTGCAAATGGTGAGAAGGATCCTTTTGACATCAAGCTGTGGTGTCTTGGCAATGAAATGGATGGCCCATGGCAGATCTGTCACAAGACGGCCTTTGAATATGGAAGGGTTGCAAATGAAGCAGCCAAAGTGATGAAATGGGTTGATCCAAGCATCGAGGTTGTTGCTTCCGGTAGTTCCAGCCATACCATGAAGACCTTTGGTTCATGGGAATATGAAATGCTCAGCGAATGCTATGAGAATGTGGATT
>ONVN01000110.1 GCA_900321295.1 uncultured Eubacteriales bacterium | reverse complement strand
GATCCAGATGTAAAGTCTCCAGGACATGAAAGGGAGATTGGAGGTCTGGGCATATTTCTGGTAAAAAAAACAATGGATCAGATGGAATATCATTATGAAAAGGGAAAAAATATTCTGATCATCCGTAAAAAAATCTGAACACCATCGGCCTAAAGGATGCTAAAATATCTTACAAGTATAAAAAGGAGAAGGAATGCTTTATGAAAATGAACAAGAATTTGAACGGAACAAATCTGGAGATCGCTCTTGAGGGACGTCTGGACACGATGACCGCACCTGAACTGGAGACCGAACTGAATCAATCCCTTGCAAACGCAGAGAGTCTTGTGCTGGATTTCACCAATCTGGAATATATTTCTTCTGCAGGTCTGCGAGTGCTTCTTTCCGCCCATAAGACCATGAGCAAAAAGCGCGGAATGAAGGTGTGCCATGTAAATGAAGTGGTTCAGGAAGTGTTCGAGGTTACCGGTTTTGCCGATATTCTGACGATTGAATAATCTGGACCACATGGAATGTATGCAGAGACCATATGCATGCAGAAAAAACAATGGATAAAGATGTCATTGATAAAAAGGATTGTCCTCCCGAAATGCAGAGAAAACTCCTGGCAGGTCGGGGGGACAATGTCTGTATGTAAACATACAGGAACCGGAAGGTGCGGCAGGGAGGCATGGCAGCAGCCGCGACAGGAATATGTGGGGGAAGGAAGGCTGTTTGGTGTGAGACGCATAATATCATGTGGTATGGTTCTTGTAATGCTTTTCTGTGCTGCATATGCGGAAAGTGATGTTCCATTGTATACGCCTGCTGTGAATTATGCTACACTGCTTAGGGACATGGTGGATGCATATGAACAGGGTGGAAATACGGACCGTATGGATAAGGATGTGGAAGCACTCCAGGATGATATGGCTGCTTCCATTGCAGCGCATTGGAAAAAAGTCTACCTGGATCCTGAATATCAGCTGCTTCTTTTGGGAAAGGATGATCCTTCTCAGCTTCCAATTATGGGAAAGCATGCGTTTGTCGTTCTTGGATATGAATTGCTGAATGGAGAAATGACGGACGAGCTGAAGGGAAGGTGCGACGCAGCAGCTGAGGCTGCCCGGGCGTTTCCTGACTCCATTCTGGTATGCTCAGGTGGCGCAACGGGAAGTCATAACCCGGAACGCCATACAGAAGCCGGTTTAATGAAGGATTATCTGGAAAAGACATGCGGAATCAATGAAAAACGCATTTTTATTGATGAACGGGCCAAGACTACAGTGGAAAATGCCGTCAACACGTTTGCAATTCTGAGAGAGCAGGAGATTGAAAGCATAACCATTGTCACATCCTCCTATCATCAGAGATGGGGACAAGTGTTGTACAATGCCATGGCAGTCCGGTCAATGAAACAGGATGGGTATTACGCAGAAATCATTGGAAATTTCTGCTTTGATGTTCTCCCTTCAGATGAGCTCTTTCTGCAGGATGACCGGATTGCTGTTAGACAATTGGGAGAAATCCTTGGACTTCCGAGATATCAGATGGATATGCTTCCCAGGCTGGTGTATTAAATCGAAGCCTGAAAGCTGCTGAGAACCATTTTCGTACCGGACCGAATGAAAAAGGCAGGAGCAAAAAAGAATGACACTGAATGAACTGAAGATTGGTGAATGTGCAGTGATCGAAGCTGTCGGAGGGGAAGGTGCACTTCGGCAGCATATCCTGGATATGGGTATCCTTCCGGGAACTGAGGTTACACTCGTCAAGCTTGCCCCTTTGGGTGACCCGATGGAATTGCGCGTTCATGGGTATGAGCTGACATTGCGTGTGGCAGATGCTCAAAATATCGATGTGCGCAAATCAGAACCATCAGAAAGGCCTCATGGAAAACTGCCAAGGAAGAAAGAAGCGGAGCATCCTGGACTGGGCGAATTGAATGCTGCCCATCGAAAGGAAAACCCTGTCGCTCTGCCTGAATCGACCACACTGACTTTTGCTCTGGTCGGCAATCAGAACAGTGGCAAGACAACACTGTTTAACCAGCTGACCGGCGCAAATCAGCATGTGGGCAATTTTCCGGGGGTTACAGTTGACAGGAAAGATGGCATGATCCGGGGGCAGATCCATACTTCCATTACCGATCTTCCAGGCATTTATTCCATGTCACCCTATTCCAGTGAGGAACTGGTGTCCAGAAATTATGTCCTCAATGAAAAGCCGAAAGCGATTATCAATATAGTCGACGCCAACAACATCGAGCGAAATCTCTATCTGACAATGCAGCTGCTGGAGATGAATGTGCCCATGGTTGTTGCATTGAACATGATGGACGAAGTAACAGGAAACGGCGGTTCCATTGATGTTAACAGAATGGAAGAAATGCTGGGGACACCAGTGGTTCCCATTTCTGCAGCCAAAAATGCAGGTGTAGATGAACTGGTCCGGCATGCAATGCACATTGCCAAGTTTCAGGAAAAACCATTGCGGCAGGATTTTTGCGGAGCGAATGATCATGGTGGTGCGGTTCATCGATGCCTTCATGCGGTGATTCATCTGATTGAGGATCATGCGGAACGTGTGGGACTTCCGGTTCGATTTGCAGCGAGCAAGCTGATTGAAGGCGATGCACTGATCTTGAATCAACTGGAACTGGACCAGAACGAGAAAGAAATGCTCGAGCACATCGTACTGCAGATGGAGAACGAACGCGGACTGGACCGGAGTGCAGCAATTGCAGACATGCGGTTTGACTTTATTGAAAAGGTGTGCAGCCAGTGTGTCTCAAAACCGCATGAAAGCAAGGAACATATCCGGAGTCAGAAGATTGACAGGATACTGACCGGGAAAATTACGGCAATTCCTGTTTTCTTTGTGATCATGGGGCTGGTCTTCTTCCTGACATTCGAAGTAATTGGTGCATGGCTGCAGGGACTGATGGAATCAGGGATTGGATGGCTGACAGAGACAGTGGATGCTGCTCTTACAGCTGGGAATGTGAACGAGGCAATTCACGGGCTCATTGTCAAGGGTATCTTTGAAGGTGTCGGAAGCGTACTCAGCTTCCTTCCGATCATTGTAACCATGTTCTTTTTCCTGTCTCTTCTGGAAGACAGCGGATATATTGCCCGTGTTGCTTTCTTCATGGATAAACTTCTTCGGCGGATTGGGCTGTCAGGACGAAGTATTGTCCCTATGCTGATTGGTTTCGGATGCACTGTTCCGGCTGTCATGTCAACAAGAACACTCCCCAGTGAACGTGACCGCAAAATGACGATCCTGCTGACCCCCTTTATGAGCTGTACTGCCAAGCTGCCGATCTACGGCTTCTTTATCAACGCCTTCTTCCCGCAAAACAAATGGCTTATCATGATTGGATTGTACGTGCTGGGTATCGTGACATCCATTGTAATTGCACTTCTTTTCAGAAAGACACTGTTTAAAGGGGAAGCAGTTCCCTTTGTCATGGAATTGCCAAATTATCGTTTGCCCAGCCCGCGCACGGTCTTCCAGCTATTATGGGAGAAAGCAAAGGATTTTCTTCAGCGGGCTTTTTCTGTCATCCTTATTGCTACGATTGTGGTATGGTTTCTGAGACACTTTGATTTCCATTTCAACCTTGTAACGAACGCGAATGGCAGTATCCTTGCTGCCGTATCCGGAGTGCTGGCCCCGCTCTTTCAGCCGATCGGTCTTGGAGACTGGCGCATTGTTACTTCTCTTATCTGTGGCTTCATGGCAAAGGAGAGTGTGGCCTCTGTACTGCAGATGCTGTTCAGCACAGAAGGCGGCCTGCCGTTATTGATGGGTTCACTTGATGCCGCTGTTCTGCTTGTTTTCAGTCTTCTATATACTCCGTGTGTTGCGGCGATTACTTCCATAAAAAGGGAGCTTGGAATCAAATGGGCATTGGGCGTTGTGGTGTGGCAATGCGCAATTGCCTGGCTGGTCGCACTTCTGGTTCGTTTGGTTGGACTGCTGTTTGGATTGGGGTAAAAAATGAACGTATGGGATGTTTTGCTGCTGATTGTCATCTTTCTTGTCGTTGCAATGGCAGTTTGGAAAATATGTAAAGATCGAAAAAGGGGAAGAAGCTGCCATGGCTGTGGGGGAAACTGTGCTTCATGCAGCCAGCACATACTCGAAAACAGAGAGGACAAAAGAAAGTGAATTGGGCTCTTATAAGTGTTCTTGTCCTTCTGATTGCATGGGCAGGCTGGCACACCGTTTTGAAAATCCGTAAAGGCGGAGGGTGCTGCGGAGAGCATGTGGCAAAGGAGAAAAGGACACTTGTTGCAGACCGCAACAAATCGCATTATCCGTACCTTGCAACACTTCGTATCGACGGCATGACCTGTGAAAACTGTGCACGACGGACAGAAAATGCTCTCAATGCCATGGAAGGTGTCTGGGCACATGTTTCGATCGAAAAACACAGCGCCAATGTTCTTTGCAAGATGGAGCCTGATGAAACGAAAATACGGGAGGCGGTTCGTCAGGCAGGGTATATCGTTTCAGCGTATGCGGTAACCAGAAATTGATGCTCTTGTTATGACCAATGAAAAAAGGTTTTGCTCAAGAAAAATGCTCCGGGGATAATTGATACAAAAAACCGAGAATTCCTGTGCTGGCTCTTTTGTGATAAATGGAAAACACGGCAAATACAGAAAAAAGCAGAAAAGACTGCAGGGCAGTTCTTCTCTGCTTTTTCTGTTCTTGATGTCATTTGGTGTACTTTATACAGAGCATGGTCATATCGTCAAACTGTTCAGCGGACCCGACAAAACCATCGACTGCCTGTTCAATATGTTCGAGGATTTCTTGAGGGGAGCCAGAGGCAGATTGATTCAGATTATTGATCATTCGTTCAGTGCCAAACATTTCCTGGTCTGCGTTGGTTGCTTCAGGCACACCATCTGTGTAGACAAAAAGCATATCGTTTTTTTGCAGCAGGATCTCGTATTCGTGATACACCACATCGGGCATGGCACCAATCACTAAACCATGTTTGTCCTGAAGCATCGTGAAGGATCCGGTGTCGGCGTGATAGATGGCAGGATATTCATGACCGGCATTTGCGCAGGTCATTTTTCCTGTGGATATTTCCAAGACACCCAGCCAAACGGTAACAAACATTTCAGCCTGATTGTTGGAAGAAAGTGCTTCGTTCGTTTTGGTAAGGGTTTCTCCCACTGTTTTTCCAAGCATAGCACAGCTTTGCAGAATGATCTTGGAAACCATCATAAAGAGGGCTCCGGGAATCCCTTTTCCACTGACATCTGCGATAACCAGAGCGAGATGATCATCATCGATCAGAAAGAAATCATAGAAATCTCCACCAACTTCCCTCGCAGGACGCATAACCGCGTAGAGATCAAATTCGTTCCTGTCCGGAAAAGGTGGAAATACATGAGGAAGCATAGCGGACTGGATTCGATTCGCCAAGTTCAGTTCGGTATTGATACGTTCTTTCTCTGCGGTGATGAGGCGGATGTGTTCTTCATGAGCATAAAGGCTCTTCTCCATGTCGGCCATGGTATTGCTCAGGGTTTCAAGTTCATTGCCTGTATGGATATTCAGGGAAGAAAAACAATTCTGTTCTGTTCCGTCTTTCTTTCCCTGGACGTATTTCATGGCTGCATCCGAAATAGCTTCAATGGGCTCCGCGACCCCTTTTTTGATGCGATGGCTTGTCAGCCAAGTGATCAGAAGAGTAATGATCAGGAAACCCAGAGACACTTTCAATGAAAAATTAGCCATATGGGAAATGATGTTATCGACGGAGATGTCAACCATGATGAAATCGACAATCGCTCCCTCGGCATCCCGTCGGGGAAAACCTGCCGTAGCAAGCCAGCCATACTTTTGGGTCTTATCGATTGTGTACAGCATGCCGCTTCCATCCCAGTTCAGAAAATGCTCAATTTCAGCACGGCTGACCGTTTCCCATTCTCCGGGGTACAGACTCCATTCGTCGATGTTGTCCGCAATATAAACAAGGGCACTGGTTTCCTGATCATACATGGCGATATAGACATCGTCCACATCAATCATAAACGTGCTCAGAATATGAATAAGAGTGTCCCAGGCTTGTCTGGTTTGCGGGTTGCTGTCAATCGCTGAAAAATATTTTCTGTAGGCTTCTGTGCCTGTCTGTGCACGCTCCTTCGGTGTCAGACTACGGTAAATACGCAGGACTTCCTTGGAGAGCAATTCAGAAGCTTCGTTGAGCTTTGCATTCATTTCGGCGTGAGTCGCAATGCCATATGCATGCCCGACATATTGATCGAAAAGCGTGGTTGTGTAAATTGCCAGCCCGATGATCAGCGCGGTGAGCCCCAGACTGATGCAGCTGATCATGATGGTCCGTATGGTTTTTTTCGTAATGGATTGTTTGTGCATGGACGGTTTCGCTCCTTCTGTGCCTGTCTCTGCATGAACGTTGTCTGCGGACGGACACGCTTCCAAGCGTGTGCAGTCATCGGTCCGCGGCAAGAAAAACCAGTGCAGATCGAAAAATCGGAATGTCAGGAGTTCAGAAAATGGCAAGGGATCATTTGATAGCCTGTTGGAACCTTCATATCATGACTCAGATGCAGAAAGGATTCTGCTCCGGGAAAAGTACAGCTGCAGATTGTGAGCCGAACCGCTTCGGGCATTTCAGATGAAGCACTGTGCCATGCGTGCGGCCGCGCAGAAATCCATTGCAAAAGCATCTCCATTATAGCTTGAAATGACAGTTTTTCAAAGGGTTCATTCGATCTGGAAAACGATGGCATGACCCGCCCGCATTCCGATGATCGAAAGGAGCGCGAAGCTTGAAATTCCCTTTTTCTTGACATAGAATTGAATGGAAAGCAAACGCGAAATGAATGGATGCCATGCAAAAAATGGACGGGATGAATGCATGGAGAAACAGGGAGGAAAAGACAATGGAAATGGAACGGAAGGCTTTGCTTGATGGCTGGAAATTCTGTCTGACGGACGATGAACAGGCAGTTTTTCCCTCTTATGACGATACTGCATGGCATGTGGTCGATCTGCCGCACGACTGGCAGATTGAGCAGCATCGGGACAAAGAGGCGCTACCGGCGCAGGGATTCTTTCCCAGAAAACAGATTGGCGTTTACCGTTTCCACTTTACGCCTGATCCTTCATGGGAAGGAAAGACTGTCCGAATATTGTTTGACGGCGTTCAGCATTTCGCGACTGTCTTCCTGAACGGTGAAAAAGTTGGAGGCCGTCCATATGGGTATGTCCCTTTTCTCTGCGATCTGACAGAAAGAGTCCATTATGGAGAAGAGAATGTCCTTTCTGTGCGGGTGGACAATTCAGATCCATCCGATGGAACCTGGTATGGACATGGCGCCGACCGATGGTATTCCGGTGCAGGCATCTATCGAAAAGTATGGCTCCTGGTGCAGGAAGCATGCAGGATCGCTCATGACGGTGTCCGGATTACTGCACTTCCGCTCCGTCGGGGACCAAAAGGAGACGTACCGGATGTAGAGGGGATACGCTGTGATAAAGCCAGGGTATCTATCCATGTTGAGGTTGAAAATCTGACACAGGATGTTCTGCTTCATACGGAAATCTATGATCAGCGGGGCAACACGGTATATACGGGAGAACAGTACGCAAAGGAGTTCACGGATCAGGAAATCTATCTGGACCAGCCGCTGATGTGGACACTGGAGAGGCCGAATCTGTACTGTACGAAGCTCACGCTTGTGCAGAATGGCAAAACACTGGATGGCCAGGTGGTGCGGTTTGGCGTGCGCACAGCCGAGTTTGATGAGGAAGACGGATTTGTGCTCAACGGCGTAAAAACAAAGATGTTTGGAGTCAATCTGCATCATGATGGTGGTGCGGTTGGGGCCGCTGTACCAATTGAGGTTTGGAAACATCGGCTCAGGAAACTCAAATCCCTGGGTGTCAATACGATCAGAGCTTCCCATAATCCCATGGCCGAGGAAGTGTATGACCTGTGCGATGAGATGGGGTTCCTGGTTGTGGATGAACTCTATGACAAATGGAGTGGAAGCGGAATGTATTTTGATGCCTTTTATGAGGATTGGCATGAGAAAGATCTTTCTGCGATGATCAGGAGAGATGCTAACCACCCATGTGTTGTGTTATGGAGCGTCGGCAATGAGGTCGGAGGACAATATTCAGAGCAGTTCTTTCACTGCTTGGAAGAATTGTGTTCTCTGACCAAAAGACTGGATCCAACCCGTGCAGTGACAGCGGTTCTGGTCATGTTTATTCTGCCCGAGTACAATGATACGACACCGCTGGGCAGACGTCTTGCGGTGGCAAAGAGATATGCTGAAATTGTGGATGTGTTCGCGTGCAATTATATGGAGCATTATTACGAAAAACTTCGTGAGAGTGGCATGCGAAAGCCAATTCTTGGAACGGAAGTGCGCATGTACTACAGACATGATGACCGCTTTCAGGACAGTGTGACTGTGAAACTTGAATCACCATATGCTATAGTCAAAAAGCATGACTGGGTATGTGGTGCATTGGTCTGGGCAGGCATTGATTACCTTGGTGAGGCACCTTTCTGGCCGGTAAGGGGATGGACGGGAGACCTTCTGGATTCCACCGGTGATATAAAAACAAGGGCATGGTACTGTGCTTCCCAATGGATGAAGGAACCTGTTCTTAAACTTGCTGTCTATGATGAGACGGAGCCTTGGGATGGATGTCGTGGCATGTGGGGATTTCCTCAGATGCGCAGGCACTGGAAATATACACAGTTTGAGAAAATATTCCATGTTGCAGTGATGACCAATTGTGACACGGTAAAACTCTACCAGAATAAGCAAACGGTGCGTACTGCGTATCTTTCAGACTTTGAGGACGGTATGGTTCACTTCTATCTGCCCTATCTTTCCGGTGTTTTACGGGCGGAGGGTTACCGTTGCGGGATAAAAGTATGTGAAGACACGCTGTATTCGGACCATGAAGCTGCGACACTCAATGTATCCTGTGATGCTACAGAACTGTGTGCAGACGGACACAGCGTCAGCCTGATCAATATCTGCATGGAAGATAAGCATGGGATCCGTTACGAACTGGAAGACCGGCAGGTCTCGTGGACAGCAGAAGGTGCTGAATGTCAGATTCTGATGGACAATGGAAATGCATGGTCAGAAATACCTTTCGATGTCCATGAGATGCCAATGAATCATGGACACATGCTACTGATTCTGCGGTCGGGGCATGTGAAGGGGAAAATCCGGTTGAATATTCATGTGGACGGTTTTGAAGACAGAGTGGTTGAGATCATGCTTCATGAAATGTGAAAGCATGGCATGGCTCCTTTATGAACGGGGATCCGTTTCTGTACTGAGTCATTTCATGCGGGGCGGGATTTGATCTTCGAAGGGTAGGCATTGTGCCTCAGGAGAACAGAAACAGACAGATACAGGTTGTATGATGTGCTTAAACACTGAGTGATGATAAAAAAGTGGAAAGCGAGGAAGGCAATAATGAAAAAAGATGATTTCAAAAAACTGGGATTTGGTATGATGCGTCTCCCGCTGATCAATCCGGATGATCCGAAGAGCATCGATCTGGAGCAAGTCAAACAAATGGCCGATTGTTTTCTCTCACGCGGGTTCTGCTATTTTGATACCGCCTATCCTTACCATGAACAGTGTTCAGAAAATGCCCTGCGCAGATGTGTTGTTGAGCGGTATCCCCGAGAACGTTTTTTTGTGGCAGATAAGATGCCGATTCTGAGGGTAACATCGGAGGATGACTACAGACGTTTCTTTGCGGAGCAGCTGGAACGGTGTGGTGTTGATTATTTTGATGTATATCTTCTGCACAACCTGGGAAGAGACCGTTATGTCAATACCCAGAAGTTTGGGGGATTTCATTTTCTCCAGCAGCTGAAGGAAAAGGGAAAGGCACATCTGACAGGTTTTTCTTTTCATGATGATGCGGACACGCTTGACCGGATTCTGAATGATCATCCGGAAGTGGATGTGGTGCAGCTTCAAATCAATTACCTTGACTGGGACGGATCCGTTGCACAATCGCGGCGCTGTTATGAAACAGCCGTGCGTCATGGCAAGAAAGTCATTGTAATGGAGCCTGTTAAGGGAGGACAGCTCGCAAGACTGTCAGGTGAAGCGGATGCACTTTTTCACGCTTTCTATGGAAAAAGGCCTGAACTGCCCTCACCGTCAAGTCTTGCCATTCGGTATGCTGCGTCTCTCGAACATGTACTTGTTGTATTAAGCGGTATGAGCTCAATTGAACAGCTTGAGGATAATACAGGGTATATGCAGAACTTTATTCCGCTGAATGAAGGGGAGCATGAACTGGCAGGCAAAATAGCTTCTGAAATAAAAAGGACAGTTCGGGTGCAGTGCACCAACTGCAGGTATTGCATGGAAGTGTGTCCAAAAGACATCGCGATTCCCGACTACTTTGGATTATTGAATCTTCATGCTGTGACCGGCCAGAAAACAAATATGTATTACCAGCGTTTTTCCATGAATCACGGAAAAGCATCGGAATGCATAAAGTGCGGAAAATGTGAAAAAAACTGTCCGCAGCATCTGCCGATCAGGGAAAGGCTGGAAGAGTTTGCAGCCTTGTATGAGTGATTTCTGTTACACCTGAAAGCAATCAGGCTATGGTTTGCCGTGTTTGGAGGAAGGCACATGTTAATCAGTCAGAAAATGCGAACAATAGCCCCTGAAATGGATCCGCTTCGGCTGGGAACAGGATGGCGGCCGGAAGACCTTGAAAAACCACAGATCTTTGTCGAAAGCACATTTGGAGACAGCCATCCGGGATCCGGACACCTTGACAGGCTTGTGGAAGCAGCCTTGCAGGGAATTGCAGAAGCTGGAGGACATGGCGCGAGGTATTATTGCACGGATATGTGCGACGGTGAAAGCCAGGGGACGGATGGCATCAACTATTCCCTGGCAAGCAGGGAAATGATTGCAAACATGATTGAAATCCAGGCCAACAGCACACCCTTTGATGGAGGTGTCTTTATCGCTTCATGCGATAAGGGACTCCCGGGAAACCTCATGGGTCTTGCAAGAGTCAACATACCTTCAGTTGTTGTCCCGGGCGGTACGATGGCTGCTGGCCCGGAACTTCTGACATTGGAACAGCTGGGAATGTATTCTGCGCGATACCAGCGTGGAGAAATCGATGAAAAGAAATTGAAATGGGCAAAAGAAAATGCCTGTCCCAGCTGTGGCGCTTGTTCATTTATCGGAACAGCATCGACCATGCAGATCATGGCTGAGGCATTGGGGCTTGCTCTTCCGGGGAGCGCGCTGCTTCCGGCAACTTCTCCGGACCTGGATGCATATGCCAGAGAAGCCGGAAAGTTGGCTGTCAGGATGGCACAGAAGGAAAAGATGCGTCCCTCAGATATCGTAACTCTGGACAGCTTGGAGAATGCCATTCTGGTTCATGTGGCAATTTCAGGTTCAACCAATACACTGCTGCATCTTCCTGCCATCGCGCATGAATTTGGAATTGAGATTGACGGTGATACGTTTGACCGGCTTCACCGGGGAGCACATTATCTTCTGGATATCCGTCCTGCGGGACGTTGGCCTGCTGAGTTTTTCTACTATGCAGGAGGTGTTCCTGCTGTCATGGAAGAAATCCGGAGCGTCCTGCATCTGGAGGCGAGAACAGTAACTGGTCGAACAATTGGGGAAAACCTTGAAGATCTCCGGGAAAAAGGATATTTTGACCGATGCCAGTACTGGCTGAATGAAGCCAATGCAAAGCGGGGACTGCATTTGACGCGTCAGGATATCATAAGGCCGTTTGACAAGGCCATCGGGACAAATGGCTCGGTCGCCATCCTGAAAGGTAACCTTGCGCCAGAAGGCGCGGTGATCAAACATACAGCCTGTCCGAAGGAGATGTTTTCTGCTGTTCTTCATGCCCGGCCTTTTGACAGTGAAGAGGAATGTATCGATGCAGTTCTTCATCACAAAGTGAAGCCTGGAGATGCTGTTCTAATACGTTATGAAGGACCAAAGGGTTCAGGTATGCCCGAAATGTTTTATACAACTGAGGCGATATCCTCTGATAAGGAATTGGGAAAAAGTATTGCATTGATTACAGACGGACGTTTTTCCGGCGCATCAACCGGGCCGGTTATCGGACATTGCAGCCCGGAAGCGCAGGCTGGGGGCCCTATTGCGCTTGTGGAGGAAGACGACCTGATTTATCTGGATATTCATAACCGGGTCCTGGAAATCGTAGGAGTCCGGGGAGAGAAAAAAACACCCGAAGAAATCGAAGAAATACTGCAGGAACGGAGAAAGCATTGGAAGCCCAAACCTGCCCGATATCTGCGCGGCACACTGAGAATGTTTGCAGAACTGGCAGCCTCACCCATGAAAGGTGCGTATCTTGATTATTGCGAAATGAAATGATGGAGGAGCTGCATTTCTGCAAAGGGGAATATGATCTTGTTCCAGTATGTGATTCTTACAAGAGAATGGAACTGTGAGGCCGATGGCGCATAAAAACAGTACGTCTTTCCCCCGGATGTTTCGGTGCCAACTTCGTACAGAATTGCAGGACATTGGGGTATCCTTTGCCAAGAAAAGCATGTCGAAAGAAGCAACTAGCATGAAGTTCAAAATCCTGAAGATAATCATTCTGGCCATTGTCCTTTATGCAGTGGTCCGCATGTGGCACTGGCCGATTGGATTTACCTATTTTACGCAACTGTCCAATCTGTTTATAGGAGCAGTGGTTTTTCTCCAGCTCGCCTATGGAACAGGAAAACTCTGTGCCCTGAAATATGCTGCGACGGTTTCAATCTTAATCACTTTCTTTGTTTATCTTACAGTCCTCGGAATGATGGTGCCCGGGGGACTCTGGGAAGCATACCGGCAGGATCATTATGCAAGTCTGTGTATGCATTTGCTGGTGCCATTTCTATCCCTGGTGGATTTTTTGCTGAATGATCGTGTATATTATCAGCATCGCAGATGGAGAGTGCATGCACTCCTTCCCCCGATCGTATGGTACGTTTTCATTCTTGTGCTCAGCTTGTGTGGTTTGCGATGGAACGGAATGGCTGCTCCCTATCCCTTTCTGAATTACACGGCACCTGCGGGGTGGCTTGGTTTTCTCCCGGGGACGTTCAGCCGCAGCACAATGGGAATCGGAGTCTTTTATTCGCTGCTTGCCATGCTTGGGTTGTTTCTTCTAATTGGATTTCTTCTTCAACGGGCATGTGTCATCAGCAGGAAAAAAGGATAATGCAAAATGCGCCGCCATAGAAATGGCGGCGTGTCTTGGTTTTGGCAAGGCTATGGATCGAGCATCTTATACATCACGAATCATGATCAGTACGCTGAAACATTGCATTTTATGAATGAACGTGATGCTTTTGAAAGGGAAGCCATATCCGGTTTTGCTTGCCAGTGCATATTATTTGTCATTGGTGGGTAACTGTGTGTGGATTCCGACCGAGTTCAATTCGTCTTCGGGGAGGTATTCAGGTTCTTCGACTTCATGAAGGGACACGTTCTCAAGCCCCTTGGAGGAAAGGATAACATTCTGTGATGCGGAAGAATCCGGGTTGAAATACCCAGCAATCAAATTCTGAATACTCTTGAACAACCGGCCCAATTCATTGGAATAATTCTGCACATCAAGTTCCGAGAAATCTGGAACCAGAACGATAGGATCGAACCATTCGTCTCCCACGAGAAATGCCATGCTCCACAGTTCGTCTTCTTCCCCGGATGTACCAAACAG
>ONVN01000186.1 GCA_900321295.1 uncultured Eubacteriales bacterium | reverse complement strand
TATTCCCATCTTTGCATGTGATTCGGTATAGGCCGTCTGAGGTGTAATATCCCGAAAAATCGCCCGCTTCCGTCTTTCCTGTTTCGATCTCATATCGGACACGCTGTCCATCGGCATTGTCTATCAGAAGGTATTTTCCTTCTGGAGTGATCGTCACTTTTGAGATAATCTGATCATGTTCTATAACGCGATCCTGCAATATGACATCTGTTTCATAGACCCATGCAGCATTGGCCAGAGCCCGATAATCCTGACCTTCGAGGCTGAAATTGCCCTGTTCTTCCAGGGCATAAGCCTCCAATGCATTCTGAATTGCTTCCAGATGGTTGCCATCCTTAGCCAGAATCTCGCTCGACTGGACCAGCAGCTGAGCGTCTGCATGCATTCTTGATCGTTGTTCTTCATTCCTGGAATGAATGACATGCGCAAGTACAAGGGCAAAGATTATGGCAGCAATTGTAATCGAAGTTGAGATCAGTGCAATCTTTTTCCGTCTTCGCCTTCTGCTGCGCTGAACAAGATCATCAAATGCACATCCAAGGCAGGCAGCCAAAATTCTCAGTTTTTCCGTTTTCAGCTTTTTGAGGTTCACCCGAAGGGATGGCCCGGACACATCTGCAGCAAGCGGTTCTATATTGCTGATGATCCCTGTTTCTGGATGTGTTTCAGTCAGCAGGGCAGGAGGAAAAGATTCTTCCGGTGTTCCTCGAACCAGAACTGTAAGGACGTGGTCCAAACTGTGTTTTGTCAGAAAATAACGAAGCTCCTCCATACAGTATTTTGATTTAAGAAGATCTGGCGAGCAGATCATGATCAGATATTGGCTTTCATCCAGTGCTGAGTACAAAGAATCTTTCAAATTGCTGGAAAGAGGAAGTTCTTCTTTATCTCGGAATACCTTTCCAGGTTTTTTCAGACCATTTTTTCGCAGGCTCTTTGGAATGACAAACTGTTCGATATCCTTTATAAGCTTCTCTGCAATAGCTGAATCCGGAGGCAAGTGGCGGTAGCTGATAAATGCTATATATTTCATTTGTCTGTCCTTTCCGTCTGTTTCGGCTTTGACCGGGGCAATAGAATCCTGTTGCAGACGACCATGGTGATCAGAGAAATGCCCTGTACAATTTATGAACTTCAGCCGGCGTTTCCTTGATGACTGTTCAAGATTCAGATGATTTCCTTTGCTGGGCCTTTGTGTCTCTGCTGCTGGGCACAGAGGAGTTTGTGATGGCCGATGCCTTTGAGTTTGATTCAAGTATATCTTGGCTTTTTTGCTTTTACAAGGCCGACGCATGCCTGGACATTTTCCCGAATCCATGCTCGTGTTCATTCATTCCGGTATCCCAGGGGTTTGTCTGATTTCAGATCATGCATCATCGCTTCTTCTTTCTGCCGGGTTCTTTATTGATTTGGCACAGAGTAACATAATGACGCCATTGAATCAGACCGAAAGGTTAGAATCACGGAAAAGGATCTCCGGCAGACTGCCGCATGGTATGGCGAAAACAGACAAGAAAGATCGGCTTTTCAACATGACATTTTCCGCAGGGACTGCTTCCGGCGGAAGTCCCTGCGGCGAAAAAAATGGTTCGAAACACTCCTCCGGAATGTAGCATCTAATCAAAAAAGGACGCCGGAAAGAGCTCATTCCAAGCCACTTTCCGGCGTCGTTAAGACAAGGTTTTCGGTAACAGACCATTCGCTTGTTATGCAAAAGGTTGTCCTTCTTCAATTCAATCAGGCATAAAAAAAGGGATAGAGTGGAACGAAAAGGTGCGTCCCTCCGTTCCACGGTTTTAATTTCCTGCTTCAAAACAGCCACCCGGATTTGTGATCCGGATGGCTGTTTTTCAATAGATGGAATGAAAAGGCAATTCCCCCTGTTCCGCTCAGCCGTTGCCGCCGTAGGGGTATACGAGCCAGAGGTACTTGTAACCATAGGTTTCGCAGAAGGATGCGAGGTTGCTGCTGTAGTCGCCCGCGAGGATCGTGACATTCTCCGGGAAGGCATCTGGT
>ONVN01000247.1 GCA_900321295.1 uncultured Eubacteriales bacterium | reverse complement strand
TTATCTTTCAAGACAGTGATCGATCACGAGCAAAGAAACGCTAACCACAGAAAAGTCTGTCTCTTGGCAGTTCCGTGAAAGCATTGTTCTCATTCTGCCTATTGTTGATTTCTGTCGGTATTGACACTTTGGAATAGCAATGCTTATAAACTTTTTTGAGAGCATCCATGCTGCATTTGCTTTTGGCAAATAATAATTTTTTTTGAATTTTTCGACAATCACTGCCATTTTATGTTTTGCGTCGTACAAATGATTGTGTGGTTGGAAACCGCACAGAACAATTCAGTATTTCACTGAGAAAACACAGAACAATTTGCATAGAAGAGTTTAGGAGGATAAATATGTCTGAACTGCTGCAGAACAAAAAGGCTAACATGAAAACAAATACATCCATCTTGCAAGCAAATCCCATTCTGAGAAAATTAAGTAAAGTGACTGAACGGTCCGAAGATAACTGCGCTTCATACCATGGGATTGCTTTGAAAACATGCTTTTTCCTGATCGCTACGCTGTTTGGCATGGTTTTGCAGCTGATCCTGCAAAACACGGTTTTGGCTGGTCAGCCCATTTGGTCAACTTTCAAACTTGCTGACAATATTTCAATTGCTGTATCGAAACTGGAAGTAATCATTCTCGGAAGTGCAGCTGTCATCGGATTTGTCTCACAGCTGTTTGGTATATTCGCCCGCAGGTCCATACCTGTTTCTGGTACGATCTACAGTGTATGTCAAGGGTATTTCATCTCCTTCCTGGTTTTCAGGGCATTGGGAGACTTTGGTTATCTGGGTATTGAAGCTTTGATCCTTACCGTCGTGGTCATCGGCATTATGAGCTGGCTGTATACATCTGGAAGAGTTCGTGCCAACGGAAAGTTCCGTGTGATTCTTCTGTCCTTGATCATTGGCTCCATCGCTTTGTCCCTGCTGATGTTCCTTGGCTCTCTGATTCCAATGACCCGTGGTTTTGTGCTCCAACTCATGCACAATACTGGGTTGATGATTGCTGTTGATGTAATTGGCATCCTGATTGCTTCCCTGTTTCTCATCAGTGACTTTGATATGATTGATAACTGTGTAAAAGAAAACTATCCGCGTGAATATGAATGGTCTGCCTCCTTTGGCCTTGTATTTACAGTCATCTGGCTCTATATGAAGATTCTGGACCTTCTGATCACGCTTGCTGGAAAAAAGAAAGACTAACCAATTCACTGCCGGGTTATTCCCGGCAGTTTATTTTATTCTCATGTTCAATTTCAAAGTGCTTTTTATTCTTAACCAAAAGAATCTCATCTTCATCCTTTTTCTATGTCCTGTATACTGCTTGTCATCATTCAGCAAAACGGCGGAGGGAAGATTGAGTTTCTTTTTTACGACATTTCTTTTATGGACAAATTGTGATAATATGAAGTGTCTATTTTCCTATTACCACAGAATCCAAGGAGCGTATCATGATTACAGTAAACAATGTATCCCTCACCTTTGGCGGTCAAAAGCTTTTTTCAGGTGCTGACCTGAAGTTTCTTCCCGGCAACTGTTATGGCATCATTGGTGCCAACGGCGCGGGAAAATCGACCTTTCTCCGTATTCTTTCCGGCGATCTGGAACCTACTACAGGAACAGTTATCATTCCGAGTAATGAAAGACTTTCTACGTTGAAACAGGACCAGTTTAAATATGATGCGTTTCCTGTCATGGATACCGTTATTATGGGGAATCAGCGACTTTACGATATCATGAAGGAAAAAGATGCCCTCTATGCAAAGGCAGACTTCACGGATGCTGACGGTGAAAAGGCAGCGGAACTTGAAGGTGAATTTGCTGAAATGGACGGCTGGAACGCAGAAAGTGATGCTGCTACTCTCCTGACAGGTCTCGGGCTGCCGACGGATGTCCATTATGCCATCATGGGAGACCTCCCTGCCGGCGAGAAATTCAAAGTGCTTCTTGCCCAGGCACTTTTCGGACATCCGGACATTCTTCTCCTGGACGAACCCACAAATAACCTTGATAACCGTTCAGTTGCCTGGCTTGAAGATTTCCTCATGGATTTTCCCGGAACCTTAATCGTGGTCAGTCATGACCGTTGGTTTCTTAACAACATTTGCACGCATATTGTTGATATTGACTATAACCAGGTTAAGATGTATGTCGGTAACTATGATTTCTGGTACGAGTCTTCCAAGATGATGCAGTCCCTGATGAATGATCAGAAAAAACGTCGTGAAGACAAAATCCGGGATCTGCAGGCATTTATCCAGAGGTTTTCTTCAAACAAATCAAAAGCCAAGCAGGCAACGAGCCGCAGAAAGCTGTTGGATCAGCTTACCATGGAACAGATGCCCGCATCTTCTCGAAAATATCCATGGGTATGCTTTACGCCTGACCGTGAAGCTGGCAAAGATATTTTGAGTGTTGAAGGCCTTTCCTACTCTCAGGATGGCATACAGCTGCTCAAAGATGTTTCTTTTGTTGTCACAAAAGGGCAAAAAATCGCTCTCGTGGGCAATGAGCAGGGTGCAACCGCGCTGTTTCGTATTCTTGCAGAAGAGATCAAGCCCGACAGCGGATCGTTTAAATTCGGTGTCACTATTTCCACCAGTTATTTTCCGAAGGACAACAGCAAGTTTTTTGAAGGCTGCGATCTGACGATGATGCAGTGGTTCGCTCAGTACAGTCCAGAGCAGCTCGAGACATATATGCGTGGTTTCCTCGGACGAATGCTTTTCTCTGGAGATGATGTTTATAAGCCCGTGTCTGTTCTTTCCGGTGGAGAAAAAGTTCGCTGCATGCTCTCCCGTATGATGCTGTCCGGAGCAAATTTCCTTATGCTTGACCAGCCCACCAACCATTTGGATCTTGAATCGATCACAGCAGTCAATAACGCTTTAATCAACTTCCCTGGCAACGTCATTTTCACCTGCCAGGACCACCAGTTTATTACGACGGTAGCTGACCGAATTCTGGAAATCCATCCAGATGGAACAGTCAGTGATTATTACTGCAATTATGAAGATTATATTGCAAGAACCATGTCCAAATAAGCAGAATACACTTCATCATACTTTTTCAGTGAAGGAGAAACGCTGTATGAAGGCATTACTAATCGGAGGCACAGGTACCATTTCAACCGCAGTCTCACGTCTCCTGGTTCAGCGCAATTGGGATGTTTATGTTCTGAATCGTGGGAATCGAAATGATGTTCTCCCGGAAGGCATCCATATGCTGACCGCGGATGTCCGGAGCGAGGACAGCATGCGAAACGCAATCGGTAACCAGAC
>ONVN01000097.1 GCA_900321295.1 uncultured Eubacteriales bacterium | reverse complement strand
CGGCAATATGCCGCCCCAAAAAGCTTCACGGCCAGGGCATCCTATTGTTCTGACCGTGATTTTTGTCTTTGCATAGTTCCGTATTGTTGTCTATAATTCTCCAATTGAAAGCATAATGAGCTTTTCAGTCGATATCATGACAGCGATGATGACACTTTCTTCATGGGAGGTATTTCAGATGAAACAGATATCCACATGGAATGAAACCACGAAGGGCAACAGTTTCCAGACGGAAGCTCCTTTATACAAAGCGAAACCGTCTTTGGATCAATGGATGAACGAGGTGAAAAGGGGTCCGAATGCTGATCGGATCGGTATGTATCTTGTTCACAACGGAGTTGTCAGGGGAACTGCACGCAGTCAGGTGCGTGAAGGCGACCGGCATGCGAGGCCTGTCAGTTCCATGCGCTTTTCTTACGACAAAGAAAAGGTCGCTCAGGCGGTAGCTGCAGCCGAACAGATGGAAGGAATCTATGCAATTCGCGTTTGGCTGAACCAGGGCATGCTTCGGGTTGGCGATGATATTATGATGGTATTGATCGGAGCCGATATTCGTCCGCATGCTGTCGAGACTCTTGAGTTTCTGGTTGGGAGAATTAAGAGTGAATGTGTTTCCGAAGAGGAACAGTACGCATAAATCAGGGGTATATCGGTCAAAATGTGCGGAAAGTTTGGAATCGAGTGTTTCTCCATGTGAAAGCAGGCATTTTGATGCCCGCTTTTTATATGAAATTCATTTGGCTGTATATGATGTGCAGCTTGGATCAGTCAGCAGATGGATCGGGGAGCTGCCAATGAAGCTGAAAGCCCTCGGTTTTCAGTAATTGCTGAAACTCTGTGCAATGATGGTCAGCGGCTTCTGATGGCAGAAGATGACGCTTAAGACAAAAAGCGGCGAAATGACCAGCGGCTTCTCCAATCGTCCACTCCACGGGATGCAGGCGAAAGCATCCGCCGGTGATATGCGTCACCCCGATGTTTTTTGCAGCAGGAAGCAGGTTTTTCATGCGTATGGGAATCAGAGCATGCAGAGGAATCTCAAAAGGACGGCCATCCGCGTACATGGTGGTCAGAGTTTTTGTGGTGAGATGAAGATCAATGGCATAATGACCGATGCCGATGCTGTCGTCAAAGCGGGGGAGTGATTGATTTTCTTCGGAAGAAATATCCTGCTCATAAACTGTTTTTTTGGCACGGATACGCCGTGATTCACGGATATAGGGGGCCTTTGCAAGGCCGTCTTCTGTTCCGAGCACCTCGCCGTGAAGACTGACAGGGAAGCCCTGTTCCCATAACCAGTATGCACAGCAAAGGGTCAGCTCTCTGGCCATCTGAAGATGATGATCCTTGTCGGGTGTGTCAATGATATTGCCAAGCAGATAATCGTTCTGCGGCCAGTTCAGCAGCGTGATCTCACGACGGTTGTCGGTATAGTAGGGCGGGTACTGAATGCGTCGGTAGCTCCATAAGCCAAGGGGAGAATCCGGGAGCTGGTTGTCAAACATGGTGAATCGTCGGATTCCGTTCCATGTCCAGACCTTCCAGCTGAGTTGCGGTTCTCCCTTGACATGAAACCGGGAAAAAAACTCATAACTGTCCGGCCTTTTCATAGGGGAACGCTTTTCATCCAATTGCAGTGCAGCAACCCATGTGATGGGTTGCTGGTCCTGTGCATCTGCCTGTTCGGCGGCGTGCTTTTCTCCTGTTTCTTTGCGGCTTTCCGCCCCAACGCTGTATTCCGTCCCTGTCAAGGGAAGAAGATCACCCGTATCTGTTGCGTCCAGGAAGAAAGAAGCCTGGATTCTTTCCTGTTTCCCGGAGGTCCCTGCGACGATCACGGAAAGAATGGTGTCACCATGAACCTCGGCTTCCGTGCAAAGGGTATGTGTTTCCAACACCAGCTTCCCAGTCTCGAGATAAGGCATGAGAGAAGCCAGGAGAAGATGATGGGCGAGGCGCGGATCATGGGCAATTCGGCTGACCCAGCTGTTTCCTGGGCAAAATCTGTCAAGACTCTTAAGCTGATCAGAAGCAGCAGGATCTTTTCGATAAGCATCCCGAACCGTTCTTCTGTAGTTGAGATAGGTTCTGGTTGCACCTTGCTCTTCGATCCAACGGTTTTCATCGGGCGGTACAGCCTGGCTGGTGAGCTGTCCTCCGATCCAGTCAGTCTCTTCACACAGATAAACCGTCATGCCGTGGGAACACGCTGACCGTGCTGCCTGAACTCCACCGAGACTTCCCCCGATCACGGCAATGTCAAAGACCCGGGTTACCATATGATATTCCTCCGTTCAGTGCCTCTGCATCTCACATATTCTGCATATGCTCATGTGTATCGGATAATAAACCAGTCTGAATATCTGCATTTGGTATTCTTTCGGACATTGGAAAATCCTTCTGAAGAGAAAACGATAAGAAGGGAGCAGAAGCGGCAACAAAAAAACAAACAGGTGGATGGGGAAGGGAACGCTGCTATGAACCGATGAATTTACATCACAAAACAAAGGAAGAACATAGCTTCGGGCTGATCAAACCTGCAAAACAGCATTCAGACT
>ONVN01000471.1 GCA_900321295.1 uncultured Eubacteriales bacterium | reverse complement strand
GTGGGTTGGACAGCAACGATCAGTTTCTTGTCCCGATCCAGTTCACGGGCAACGATCGCTTTCTGTTGGTTGCCTCCGGACATGGATCGGACTTTAGTAATCGGGCCTTGGCCTGAACGGACATCAAATTGTTCGATCAGGCGCTCTGCGTATTCCCGGACCGCACCGAAACGTATAAACTGCCCCTTCTGGAACTGGGGCTCCATGAAACGTTGCAGCACCATGTTTTGTTCCAGCGTGAAATCCAATACCAGTCCGTGCTTATGGCGGTCTTCTGGAATGTGGCTCATGTTTGAGCCGCGTTTTTTTACAGACAGGTGAGAGATATCTTGCCCGCAGAGATTAATGGTACCGCCGTTTGGCTTTTCGAGTCCAGTAAGCCCATAGATGAAATCGGTCTGTCCGTTTCCGTCAATTCCGGCGATACAGACAATTTCGCCTTCGCGAACCTGAAAGGAAACATCATTGACGGCATTGCGGGAATGAAGTCTGCTGGGGACACAGAAGTGGTTGACGTCCAGAACGACTTTCCCAGGATGGGCTGGTTTCTTCTGGACTTCCAACTGGACAGCACGGCCAACCATCATGTTGGAAAGGTCCTGTTTGTTGGTGTCAGCGGTATTCACGGTGCCGATGTATTTTCCTTTTCTCAGGACGGTGATCCTGTCAGATACCTCCATGATCTCGTTCAGTTTGTGGCTGATGAAAAGGATGCTTTTGCCTTCTCTGGCAAGCCCTTTCATGATCTGCATCAATTCATCGATTTCCTGGGGTGTCAGAACGGCGGTAGGCTCGTCGAAGATCAGGATCTCGTTGTCCCGGTAGAGCATCTTTAGGATCTCAACACGCTGCTGCATACCAACGGTAATATCCTCGATCTTTGCGTCCAGATCAACCTTCAAGCCATACTTATCGCTGAGGGCAGCCACTTTAGCGCGAGCGGCTTTCTTGGATACAAAACCAAGCTTTGTATCTTCTGCCCCGAGGATGATATTGTCCAGTACAGTAAACACATCAATCAGTTTGAAATGCTGATGAACCATGCCGATGTGCAGTGCTGTTGCATCATTAGGATCGTTGATCTCAACGACTTGCCCATTTTTACGGATTTCGCCTTTTTCAGGCTTATACAGGCCAAAGAGCACGCTCATCAGAGTAGACTTCCCGGCACCGTTTTCACCAAGAAGGGCATGTATCTCACCCTTGCGCAACTGCAGTGTAATATCATCATTTGCGATGATCCCAGGAAACTCTTTTGTGATGTGATTCATTTCAATCACATATTCCGAAGTCTCCTGATGGAGTTCCTCCATATCGCTGCCCCCTTTATATGATTCTGTTCCTGAATGACTGACAGTATTATACCAGATAAAAGAAAAAAGAGGAAGGGCATGAAGCCCTTCCTCTGAAAAAATGATTATTCAACGATTGTGATTTTCAGATTATCATATTCGGTCTTCATATTGCTGTAGTCATCATCAATGACCAGTGCACCGCTGATGACATCTGCAACCATCTTTTCGTATTCTTCAACAGTGAAGGTGGAGAATCTCCAGGAAGACTCCGCAGTGGGCAGCGCAATTGCACCTTCCGCAGTACCATAGATCTGGTTGGTTCCGCCGACTTCGTCCCACTTGCCATCGAAATAGGTGCCGAGGATCTGGTAAGAAGCAGCGTCAACGCCCTTCAGGGGAGAGGTCAGAACAACATCAGAATCGCCAGCCTGATCGGAGTCAACACCCAGTGCCCACGCGTCATTGGCAGCAGCAGCAGAGAAGCAGCTCAGGTACATTGCACCACCGCAGGGGAAGATAACTTCTGTGCCATTTTCATACCAACCGTTCAGCATGGTCTCGAGTTCGGGAGATGCACTGAAGCTTCCGCCATACAGCCAGGAATACAGCATTTCAACCTGAACACCCTTTTCAGCAGCAGCGGCCTGAGCACCCTGGACGAAGCCGTAACCATAACGGCAACAGGCGGGGGTAGTTCCGCCGCCACCACCGGCGAAGCCCAGCTTGGTGAAGCCTTCTTTCACGCAGGCATAGCCGGCGAAGAAGCCGCATTGTTCTTCTTTGAAGGCAACGCCAACGGTGTTGGCACCGTAAGCACCACCGTCAACATAAACCCACTTGACATTTTCGAATTCCGCAGAAGCTTTTTCGATCGCGGAGCCGGCCATGAAACCAGCGCAAACTACGATCTCTGCACCGCCGTCAACGGCAGCCTTCATGGCGTCATAACGGTCATCATCCGTTGCCTGGTCGCCATTGGCGGGCTGATAATACTTATAAGCAATGTTATGCTCATAGGCATATTTTTTCACACCGTTGTAGATGCCTTCGTTGAAGGAATGATCCTTCAGCTGGCCGACGTCGGTTACAAATGCGATGGGATACTGGCCGTTGTCAGCGGTCATCTCATCAGGGATGTCATCATAAGCGATGTCTTCCGCAAAGGCGGAGCAAACACCAAGCATCATGATGGCTGCCAGCAGGATAGCCAAAAGCTTTTTCATGTGGGAAACCCTCCTTTAAATTGTTCAAGCCATCAGGTTTTCACCTGTTTTGCATAAAGATATTATATCAGAATTCAT
>ONVN01000327.1 GCA_900321295.1 uncultured Eubacteriales bacterium | reverse complement strand
CTTGCTTCCGTTTCAGATACACATGCTGCCATCGAAATTGATCATGACACCGTTACGAAAGAAGAGGCAAAATATATGGGATGGGGACGGATTCATACGATTCTTCCCTATCTTATGCAGGATGGTTACAACCGTTCCCGGCATCTCAAGACTTTTAAGGCGTTTGTTCTGGAAAATGAATACCTGAAAGCGGTCTTTCTTCCCACCCTCGGCGGAAGACTCTGGTCTCTGTTTGACAAGGTAGAAGGCAGGGAACTTCTACACTGCAATCCGGTCTTCCAGCCTGCCAATCTTGCCCTGCGCAACGCATGGTTTTCGGGGGGAGTGGAATGGAACTGCGGCATCATCGGTCATACTCCATTCACCTGTTCCGACATGTGTGCAGAAGAGCTGACGCTTTCCGACGGGACGCCTGTTCTCCGCATGTTCCAGTATGAACGTGTCCGCCGCCTCGTCTATCGGGTTGAGGCCTTTCTTCCCGATGGCGCAAGGGAGCTCTATGTTCGCGTTCGCATTGATAACCCGATGGATGAACCGACGGCTGTCTACTGGTGGTCCAATATGGCTGTCAATGAAGGAGAAGACATCCGTGTCCTGGTTCCTGCTGACAAGGCCTTTCGGTATGGGTATGGCGGCAAGCTCAGCAAAGTGCCGATTCCCTATATGACAGCGGAAGCCGACAAACTTCGCGGTCAGGCAGCAGAACTTGCCAGAGAAAACGGAGGAACGCTGGACTGGGATGTTTCCCGCAGTGTTTGTCTGCCTCAGTCGATGGATTTCTTTTTTGATCTTCCTGCCGATACCCGGCCTTTCATTGCCGCCCTCAACCGGGATGGTTACGGAATCTGCCAGACATCGACACCGGAGCTTCGCGGAAGAAAGCTGTTTGTCTGGGGCATGGGGCGCGGTGGACGGCACTGGCAGGAATTCCTCTCCCAGAAGGGCAGTGCCTATATCGAGCTTCAGTCCGGCCTTGCACATACCCAGCTGGAACATCTTCCCATGGAAGCCGGAGCTACGATTTCCTGGCTTGAATCCTACGGCCCGCTGAAGACAGATGGCACCATTGTTCAGGGAAAAGACTGGAACGCTGCTGTAGAGCACACCCGTCAGAAACTGCAGACATTCCGTCCTGCGGAACCCCTCGAAGCCTATCACCGTCAGCTCCGGCAGGAACTTGATGGCTGCACAGGCACCGTACTCCACAAAGCGGTCTGCTATGCTCTTAACGAAATAAGTATCGGCTGCGGGCATATTCAGGACCTTCACCTGAATCCCGACGCCATGGAGACAGATGCCAATTCCTCAAGATTTATGAAGGCATCTCCCGGTTTTCCTGCCGCTTCCCCGCTTTCAGAACCTGTTGGCTATATGACAGGAAAAGAGTGGGAAGACTTCCTCCGTGAAAAAATAAACAGTGGATTGGCGGACCACTGGGAAGGCCATTATCTTCTCGGCGTTCTCCTGGATGCCGGACAGCGTGGAAGCGATGCAGAGCAGGAATACAGGACTTCCATGGAGGCTGCGGTCAATCCATGGGCCATGCGCTGTCTTGCACTTCATGAAAAGCAGCGCGGGAATCTGCGCAGATGCGCAGAACTTCTTGTGGACGCAGCCCGGATGAAGCCAATCCGTCCCTTGGTCCTGGAAGCCATGCAAAGCCTCCTGGACAGCCGCGATTATGCAGAACTTCTTCGTCTTTATAGCATCCTTCCGGACAACCTGCAGAAGGATGGGCGGATTCTCACCCTGCGTGCCGCTGCACTGCTCCGCAGCGGGGACATGGATGCATGTGAAGCCATCCTTCAGGAAAACATTGTTCTAACTGACATCCGTGAAGGAAACACACTGCTGACGGATCTTTTCTTCGAGCTTGCTGCCATGCGTCAGTTCGGAGAAGTAACGGAAAACAGTCTGAACTGGGCCAGGAAACATGTTACACCACCTGCGCATCTTGACTTCAGAATGCTGTAACAATCAATCTCAAGAATTTGGGGGAATTACCTATGGATCGTCCCATTACTGTTGCTGTTGCCGGGTGCGGGTCACGCGGTCAGGACACCTATTCCAAGATTCTGGTGACCATGCCCGAAAAAGCAAAAATCGTCGCTGCTGCGGATCTTGATCCGGAGAAGCTGGATGGCATGCGTCGTCTCACCGGTATCGGAAAAGAAGCATGCTATGCCTCTGCAGAAGAAATGCTGGCCCAGCCGCGTCTCGCCGATGTGATGCTCATCTGCACACCGGACCGCTGCCACTATGCGGAAGCCAAAACGGCACTCCTCAAAGACTATCATCTTCTGCTTGAGAAGCCGATTGCTCCGGAAGAAGAACAATGCCGTGAACTCTGTGCACTTGCCACGCAGCGCAAACGGAAAGTTGCAGTCTGCCACGTCCTCCGCTATACACCGTTCTACCAGAAAATCAAACAGCTGCTGGATACGGGCACGATCGGCGACATCGTCAATATTCAGGCCATTGAGTCCGTATGCTACTGGCACCAGGCCCACAGCTTTGTCCGCGGAAACTGGCGCAACGCCGGACTGTCGTCCTGCATGATTCTGCAGAAATGCTGCCATGACATGGATATTCTGCTCTGGCTGACCGGAAAGCACTGCAAGTATGTTTCCTCCTTTGGCTCCCTTTCTCTGTTTAAAGAAGAGAATGCACCGCAGGGCAGCGCACTTCGTTGTCTGGATTGCAGGGTTGCAGATACCTGCCCTTACAACGCCGTCAAATTCTATCTTGACGAGTTCCGCAAATCCGGAGATGACTGGCCCCAAAATGTAGTAGCCTTCGAACCAACAGAAGAAAAGCTCCTCACAGCTCTTCGTGAAGGCCCATACGGCCGCTGCGTCTACCATTGCGACAACGATGTTGTCGACCATCAGGTCGTGAATCTTGAACTGGAAGACGGTTCAACCTGCAACTTTACCATGACTGCTTTCACTGCCCACGGTGGAAGAACGATCCGCATCGGCGGTACAATGGGTGAAATCTTTGCGGATATGAAAAAGAACACCATCCGCTTGATGCGGTATGGTGAGGAAGACGAAAGCATTGATGTCCGCACCCTTGCTGATGACTTCTCAGGACATGCAGGCGGAGACACCGTTCTGGTCCATGAGTTCATTGATTTCATCCGCGGAGAGATCGAGATGAGTTCCACACTGAGTTCCATTGACCGTTCGGTGGAAAGCCATCTTGTCGCCCTCGGTGCCGAGAAGTCCAGACTTGAGCATGGACGCCCTGTTCTCATTGTATAAAACCACCTTATCAGAAATGCCCCGGCATCTGCCGGGGCATTTCCTGTATAACATCCTCTACTCCTCATCCCAGTCTCCATGACCATAGGCATACGTCTTGTGACAGTGGTCGCAGACCGTATACGGCCAGTTCCAGGGAAGGTGTCTTCCGCATTTTCTGCAGGTTCTGGCCAGAAGTTTCTGCGTTGAAAGGATATGAATGATACCCGAAGAGATCAGATCTTTCCGGAGCTGGATCTCTTCCAAAAGTTTTTCCGGGTCTTCCAGAAAACGTCTTGCATAATTGTAATACAGGTCGCAAAGCGTATAGTCTTCCTCCAGCTTGTCCAGCATGGTGATGCGGCATGCTTCGGGATCCCGGTATTCCGGAAGCACAGAAAGAATATTGTAATGCTCATGAGAAGCTTCCGCATGATACATGGCTTTCCATTCACTGAGAAGAAGGGGATCTGTTTCATCAAATGGAATACACAGAAACTCATAGAGAAGATGCTTGTCACTGTTTCTGGTCTCCATGCGTGATGCAAGGCTGTTCATCCGCATGGTGGATGCCTTGGAAAAATATCCCTTGTCCTTCATGCTGATCCATCGATTGATGATTTCGGTAAGCGGAAGCGGCAGACCAAGCAGAGATTCCGGGAATCGGATCACCGCATGTGTCAGCGGCAGGAACGGCCGCGACAATGCATGCGCAACCACCTGTTTGAATCCGAAGGCGTTGACATAGCCGACATCATACTGTCCGTATCGTCCCGCACGGCCGGCAATCTGCCGGATTTCCGAATCGGTGAGCGGCCGGGTTATATCCCCATCGTACTTTTCGGACTCCATGAAGACCACGCGGGCTATGGGGAGGTTCATACCCATGGCAATAGCATCCGTGGAAACAACCACATCGGTTTCACCTCTGCGGAAGCGCTCTGCCTGATTTCGACGGACATCCGGCGGAAGTGCGCCATAAATCAGCGATACCTGAAAACCCAGCTGTTTGAGCTCTGCTGCCAGCGCATGAACGCGTGCCTTCGCAAAAACGATGAGAGCGTCCCCTTTCCGAACGCTTTCCGGAAACTGGAATCCTGTATCTTCCACGACCAGCGGAGCCATCCGTTCATGATGAACAACAGCAAGGGAATCTCCACAGTCACGAATAATGGAACAGAGGAGATTCTCCGCCTCAGGAGATGCGCAGACATGGAGTTCATCCGCACAAAGGCCGAGAATCGCGGCAGACCATGCGCCGCCCCGATCGCGGTCGGAAATCATCTGTGCTTCATCGATCACGGCAACATCATAGTGTGTATTCAGATCCGCCATTTCAATGGTGGAAGACTGGACCCTGCTTTGCGGGACCAGGATCTGCTCTTCTCCGGTAATGAGAGAACATGGGATATCGTCCAGGTTCAGCGTCTCAAACTGTTCGAATGCCAGCAGACGAAGAGGTCCCAGATAGATGCCGCATCGTGCTGCATGCAGGCGCTGCATGCTCTCCCAGGTTTTCCCGGAGTTAGTGGGGCCGATATGCAGAACAAAGCGCCGGTGCATGCGCCTGGCCATCGGATAGAGGTCCTTGAATTCTTCCGGAACAGCCCGGACAAGAGCTTCCCGCAGCCTGGCATGCTGAGCGTGTTTCCGGTCCGCCTGAGCCTGCAGTGTCTGAATGCTTTGATTCTGAGAAAGAAGTTTACGGATGCGTTTTCTTGAAAAACGCATACAGACGATTCGTACGATCTCCGGAAGGACAGCCTGTACCTTTTCCTGTGTAAGGGAAGCAATTGTGCGCTGTTCATCAATTCGTACAGCGGCACAGCGCAGAAGATTCGGGTATTCCCTGCACAGTTTTGCAGACAGGAAACCTGAAACAGGCCGTGATAATGCATGATCGATCTCTGCCTGCCGGATTCCCTGACTGAAAAGCGTATGCATGAGCCCGTCAAGCACGGTTTCCTCTGATGCTGCATCATTCCATGCTTCGGCCATGTCACAGGAAACAAGATATGCTGCCACCTGGCGATCCATATCCATCACGAGGCGTCCCGTGTTTTTCTGAAAAAACACATCGGCTTTTCCACCCTCCAGACATGCTCTTGCCTGCCTCGCATTTTTCAAGGGCTGGTGAACTCGCTGCACCGACCGAAGAAAAACAAGATCGATCGGGTTTCCTGCGCGTACCTCGGCTTCAATCAGAGACTGCAGCCGTTCAAAGTCGATCTGATAATTTTCCGGGAGCTCTCCGGAAAGCAGCATCTGGTAAGTTCGGTCTTTCTTCCGGGTCTGCTGGAGTGCATTGCGGAAGGATTTGCTCTGAAAATATGCTTCCTTCTCTTCGGGCTGCATACTCCTTGTAATGACCTGAACCTTGGCGAGGGTCCGTATGTACACGTCCTGTTCTCTTTCGGTCAGGACTGCCCTGGTATAGACATCTCTGGCGTTCTGATCCTGCGCTTCCATACTTCACCTCCTGATTCTCCTCAAGTTTTGCTGGAGATTTCCATTCATTGTATCATAGATCTTTCTTTCTGGGGCATACAGGTGGAAATTCGACGGAAGATTTGCTGCTCCGGTCCTCACGCATCGTGGAAACCACAGGTTCTCTTCTTAGTTTTCCCTTTTCTTTTCCATCTTTTTTCTTCTTTTGTTCTTTGTTATTTTTTTCTCAAATTCCCGGAAAAACTGTTGTCAACTCCATTGACTTGATTTTTCGCGTGTGCTATACTCGCGTCCATAGGCCGCAAAATGGCCCATGGAAAGAGGTTGATTCTTATGGCAAATATTGATCTGACCAAGTATGGCATCCAGGATGCCAAAGAGATCGTCTATAACCCGTCCTATGAAGTTCTCTACAAGGATGAAATGGATCCTTCCCTGGAAGGCTATGACAAGGGTGTATTAACCGAGCTGGGTGCTGTCAATGTCATGACCGGCATTTATACCGGCCGTTCCCCCAAAGACAAGTACATTGTTGTCGACGAGAATTCCAAGGATACTGTCTGGTGGACTACCGATGGATACAAGAATGACAACCATCCCATGTCCCAGGAAGTCTGGAACAATGTTCTTTCTGCTGCCCGCAAGCAGCTCAGCGGCAAAAAGCTGT
>ONVN01000098.1 GCA_900321295.1 uncultured Eubacteriales bacterium | reverse complement strand
GAAGTTGTGGGAGCTTGTCCAGCTCTTGCAGACTTCAGGAGAATAGCAGATGGCGGGGAGCATGCCGAAGTTGAGGCCTGCATCCACAGCAGCAGCCTTCATCCAGATGCCTTCGGACCAGACCAGCATGTTGCCTGCATAGAATTCAGAAGAATAGTCGGTGTTCTTGACGGTGGTGTAGCCGCCTTCCCACAGATCCTTCATGGTTTCGAAAACTTTCTTCATGTTCTCGTTGTTGATGCAGGGGTTTACACCGTCTTCAGACAGGGTCTTGTTGGGATCGAGCTGTGCATAGTAGCAGAGCAGCTGAGCACGCATCCAGCCCAGGTCGGTCACATAGCCTTCGAAACCGGCAGCCTTGGCCTTGTCGCCGAGTTCCTTGAGTTCGTCGAAGGTCAGATAGCCGTCTTCAACATAGCTGTTCAGATCATACTGATCGAAGAGATCCTTGTTGTAGTAGGTGACATAGGAGTGAACATCCAGCGGAATGCCATAGTGCTCGCCGTCGATGTCGGTCATGGCCCATGGAGCGGGGTTGTAGTTTTCTGCCTTCACGCCAGCCTGTGCAATGAGGTCCAGGTCATAGCTGTAGAGCATTTCATTGGCAACAAAGTTCGGGATGCGCTCGATGTGCACAATGCAGACATCCGGGATGCCCGTGCCGGTCTGCACCGTCAGCGGGATCTTCTGATACAGGTCGTCAGCGGTCATGGGTGTGTGATTGACATGCACTTCATCCTGGGAAGCGTTGAAGGCGTCAACCATGCCCTGCATGGTGGCGCCGTCAGCACCGGTGAAAACAGACCAGTAGTCGATTTCGATGGGAGCAGCAGATGCCATGGGGATCAGTGCGAGAACCATCAGAACAGAGAGAACCAGAGCCAGAGTCTTCTTCATGGGAAAACCTCCTTTATTTTGTCCGCCACCTGGCGGAAATCAACAATTGCTGCGGATCCTTTCCGGATCATTTTCTGGTATTGATCTTGCGGACGCGTTCCACATCCATCTTGGGCTTGCGGTCCGGGGTCACCAGGCCATTGACCTCCTGCATGACGTCGGTGAGCTGGGTGTAGCAGTATCCCTGGCAGTAGGGAATATCCTGAACGCCCTTCGTGACTTCGTCAAAGCGTTTGAAGAACGCTTCTTCATCCGTCACCTTGTCGTGATATCCCCACGTTTCCATGTTCTCAAGACGTCCCTGCAGTCCGATATTGGTGAAGGCGATGCCGCCGTACTCGGTCACCATGAAGGCTTCCTCCCCGCGCGGCTTCTCTCCCTGCGCATAGCATGGACGCCAGTCGCAGGCATGCAGCTCCACTTCCTCCCTGGAAGCGAAGTGGGCATCGATCGTTTCCTTCTTGTCTGCATAATCATGCAGTGCACAGATGTCGGTGGTCGTCTGCTCCCAGCCGTCATTGGCAGAACACAGGCGGGTTCCGTCCATGGCCTTGGTCATGTGATAGAGCATGCGTGCCGTTGCCTGCTGGCGTGCATCCGCATAGATTTCCCGCACGCCCCAGCTCTCATTGATGGGCACCCAGCAGATGATCGACGGGTGGTTGAAATCCCGCTCGATGAATCCCTGCAGGGTATCCGCCAGGTTGCGGACTTCCTCATCGCAGAACAGGTACGGGCTGGGCACTTCACCCCACACCAGAAGGCCCATCCGGTCTGCCCAGTAGTAATACCTCGGATCCTCGAGTTTCTGGTGCTTTCTTGCTCCGTTGTACCCGAAATCGAGGGTCAGCTGGATATCCTGGCGGATGGCGTCATCCGACGGGGGTGTCAGCAGGGAATCCGGCCAGTAGCCCTGGTCCAGGATCAGCCGCTGATACAGCGGGCAGTTGTTCAGGTAGACCCTGCCCTTCCGGACTTCCACTTTGCGCATGCCGAAGTAGGTCTGCACGCTGTCCTCTGTCTGTCCGTTTTCAAGGAGGGTTACCTTCAGGTCATACAGATACGGTGAGGCCGGAGACCAGAGAAGCATCCCGTCCAGTTCCGGACTGACCCGTACATTCAGGCTGACGGGAACCGTCGTGATCCGCTCCTTCAGGCTCACCCGCAGCGTCTGTACCGCCTGTCCGTCATAGCTGACTTCAAGAACCGCTTCACAAGCCGCACCCGGTGCGCGGTTCAGGGCAATCTCTGCACGGGCTTCGCGCCGGTCGATATCCGGCGTGATATGGATCGAACGGATCCAGTTCTCCCCGACGGCCTCGAGATACACGGTCTGCCAGATGCCGCTCACCGGCGTATACCAGCATCCCATCAGGCCTTTCTGCCAGTACTGCTTGCCGCGGGGCTGCGTCACATCCGGATAGTCCTCCACGCGGAGGCAGACTTCATTCTCCCCTTCCTCCAGGAGTCCTGAAATCTCCAGGCAGAAAGGTGTGTAGCCGCCGCGGTGCTCCCCTGCCACGTATCCGTTGATGAACACCCTGCAGGCATAGTCCACCGCGCCGAAGTGGAGAAGAATCCGTTTTCCGCACATGGCGTCCGGAACCACGAAGGTCCGCTTGTACCAGATCACCGGATGAATGTCATCGGTCGGTCCGATGCCGCTCATCTTGGTCTGGTAGGCAAACGGGACTACAATCTGTCCCTCCAGCGGTTCGCCCGGCATCTGCCAGCCTTCCGCCAGTCCGATGTCTTCGTCATCAAAGGCGAATGCCCACGTCCCGTTCAGGTTGAGCCAGTCTTCCCGCACGAAGTCCGGTCTCGGATGCTCCGGACGTGGAATCGGATTCATGCTCCTTGTCTTTTTCTTCATGTTTCCACCTCATCACGCGCTTATTTGTTCCAAGTTTTATGGAAAGTTCCATGATGTTTAAAACATATACAATGAACTAATTTGTCTGTATCCATCAATAACCTAACAAAAAATCCATCTTTCGTGCGAGATCAGTCTAGCACCAGATGGATTTTATGTCAACAATTTTGGAATATTTTATAAAACCTGTAGCTGATTCCGGAGATGTTTCAAAAACCTTGGAACGATCCTCCGCCGTGGTTATGGGCGGATCTGATAGCCCAGCCTGAGCACCAGAGGCTGTGCGTAATCGCCAAAGCCCTCTCCGAACAGGTTCATGCCTCCCTGATTCTCGGCATCTTCCGGAATCCCGATCTGCACGGAAATAAACTTTCCCGGATCAATGTCCAGCTCCCGGATGTTCAGTTTGGAGATACGCTCGTTGTCCAGATAGGTACCGCTGTCATCCACCCGCCAGGTTTTCAGGAAGCCGAACTGCGTGCTGGTATCCGACCACCATGCGGGCGTCACCACACCATGCCGTCCCCCGCAGTCGCAGGGGCATGTCCAGATGCCGAGCCGGTGTCCGTTCACCGCCACGGCTATGTCACTTTTCCACGGATTCCGATACATCGGTGCCTCCGAGCAGGCTTCAAAGGACAGTTCCAGCCAGTTGTAATCAAGATTGTCCACGTTGATGCAGGAAAACCGGTATTCGAGCATACCGGCCTGGAACCAGATCAGCTGCGCCTGAAACCGTTCCGGATGATAAAAGCACGAAACCGTGTCCATTTCCCCGATATAGGCATTCCGAGAAGCCAGACCGCAGGTTGGCTGAATCCTCTCCGCGATGGAATACCCGCCGATGGGCATGCTCAGGGTAATGCTGGTCGACTGTTGCTGTTCCTCATGCGGTGTCAGGTCCATGGCAATATAGTCCAGTTTCCTCGTGCAGAGTTTCATGGTGCCCCGGACGCTGGGCTGAACCTCCGTCTTGATAATTCCAGCGTCCTCCAGCACCTTCACAGCCAGTGCCGTCGTCGACATGGGCTGATTCAGCTGTTCGGCGAGTTCTCCGACATTCATGCTCTTTGTCCACAGTGCGCGCATGATTTCAAGGCGCAGAGGAGATGAAAGCGCTTTGGCAATCATCTGCAGCTCTTCCGGTTTTTCCAGTGACAGAGCCGCACGTTTGCCATGGATTGAACTCATTGTCTTCCCTCCGTTCCGGATTCAGGGGCTGCTCCCCACTGTCTTCCCTTATTCCGCCATTTCGCTCAGGCGTCTTTCCGCCAGCACCGCCAGGAAAGATGCGGTCCGGGACAGGATGGACGGATCCACCGTAAACTGCGGATGATGCAGTGCGGGGCCGATCCCGGTGCCCACCCGCACAAAGCAGCCCGGACGGTCCTTGAGATACTCGGCAAAGTCCTCCCCGATCATGCTCGGCTCCTGCCGGATGACCGGGATGCCCATGCCCTGGGCCGTCTTTGTGGCAAACTCCGCCAGCCGGGGATGATTGATGAGCGGCCGGCTGTTGCGCGTATACTCGACGTTTGCCGTGCATCCGTACGCCTTCGCCACGGAGTCCGCCGTCTGCCGGATCAGTTCCTCTCCCAGGTTCCGGTCTTCATCCGACAGGGTCCGAATGGTTCCCTCCATTTCCGCAGTTCCCGGAATGACATTCCAGGTGTTGCCGGCGCTCACCCTTGTCACGGACAGAACGCACGCGGAGAACGGGCTGATCCGCCGGCTGACCACCTGCTGCAGTGCCAGGATCATAGAGGCCATGCACGGAACCGGGTCAATGCAGTTCTGGGGCTGGGCACCATGCCCGCCTTTTCCCTCAATACGGATGCCAAACCAGTCCGGGCTGGCCATGATGGCGTTTTCCCGGATGCCCAGGGTGCCGGCCTCGATATTGGGGTCTGTATGCAGGCCGAAATACTCGAGGACGTCCTCCAGCATGCCCGTCTGCAGGATGGCAAGCGCACCGTAGTTGATCTCCTCGCCCGGCTGGAAAATCAGACGCACGGTTCCCTTCAGCTGTGCTTCCTTTTCCTTGAGCAGTGCAGCGGCTCCGAGAAGCGAAGATGTGTGAAAGTCATGCCCGCAGGCATGCATTTTGCCCGGCACTTCCGAGGCGTAGGGCAAACCTGTGGCTTCCTGCACCGGAAGCGCGTCCATGTCAGCCCGCAGGGCAATCACGGGTCCACGGCCGGTTCCTACCTGCGCCAGAACACCCGTGGGAAGCGGAAGATCCAGAATCCGGATCCCATGTGTGCTGAGAAAGTCCCTGACAAGTCCTGTGGTCCGGAATTCTTCTTTCGCAGTTTCCGGATGCCGGTGCATATCCTGAAAGATCTCTTCGAGGGTTCTCTGTAAATCCTGCAAAGCGGTCCCTTCTTTCTTCTGTCTTTTCTGACCGGATTATACCATAATTCCCGCCATGCGCGAAACAGGGACGACCCGGTACGGCATCAACCCGGACATCCCTTTGTATTTCCTCTGCTTTTCATCTTCACGAATCCGGCATTTTGTCCTATAACCTGTCCGGAAGCATACCGGCAGGTCCTGAATTTCCCCGGCTATGGACGAAAAGGCCGAAAACATGTATCATGTGCTTCGAAACGGAGGTCGGTTCCATGGAAAAAGTCATTTATCTCGCCGGTGGGTGTTTCTGGGGGACCCAGCACTATTTTGACCTTGTTCCCGGTGTTGTCCGGACACAGGTCGGCTATGCCAACGGCCGCACGGAGCATCCCACCTATGAACAGGTGAAGCATGAGCACACCGGGCATGCGGAAACCGTGGAAGTTGTCTATGATCCCGCGCAGCTGGACCTGGATGAGCTGCTGAAACTCTATTTCCGTGCCATTGACCCTGTCAGCGTCAATCAGCAGGGGCATGATATCGGAGAACAGTACCGGACCGGGATCTACTATACCTCTCAGGAGGATCTTCCTGTCATCCGTGCCTGCCTTGAGACCCTTCAGAAACAGTATGCACAGCCCCTGGCCGTGGAATGCACAGCGCTTGAGCAGTTTTTCACTGCGGAAGAGTATCACCAGAAATATCTTGAAAAGAATCCCAACGGTTACTGCCATATTCCTGCCGCGCTGTATGAAGCGGTCCGGCAGTTCCGCAGCCGGAAATCCTCCAACGCATAAGGAGCTCGCCTATGCCTGACCACAAGGATCCCATCATCACACTGGATGCCCTCTCTGACCTTCCTCAGGGCAGCTACGTCCTCATTGATGTGCGGGATGCCATTTCCTTTGATTACGATACCCTTCCCGGGGCGGTCTCCATGCCGGACATTGTCGAAAAAGCCCGGTCCGGCAGCCTGCCCGAAGCCTTTGCCGGGAAACTGCTTGTCCTCTTCTGCATGCGGGGATTTGAGAGTCTCGAGGCAGCCGAAGCCCTGCAGGCCCTCGGACTGCATGCCGTCAGTCTCGAGGACGGCTTCTCCGGATGGATCCGTGCCCACCTTCCCCAGGAAAGCCGGGCGGAGGAAATCGAAAAAGACCTTCGGACCAAGGCTTCCCGCAAGAAACTGTTTTCCCGCTTTACTCGGGCCATCCGGGAATTCGACCTGGTATCGGAGGGCGACCGGATTGCCGTATGCATCTCCGGCGGCAAGGATTCCATGCTCATGGCCAAGCTGTTCCAAGAGCTGAAACGCTGCCGCAAGGCCCCTTTCGAACTCGTGTTCCTGGTCATGGATCCCGGCTACAACGAGCTCAACCGTCTGGTCATTGAACGGAATACCGCCATGCTTGGCATTCCCGCCGTGTTTTTCGAAACACCCATCTTTGATGCCGTGGACCAGATGAGCGACAAACCCTGCTTCATGTGCGCCAGAATGCGCCGGGGTTATCTGTACCGGAAAGCGCGTGAGCTGGGATGCAACAAGATTGCTCTGGGCCATCATTTTGACGACGTCATTGAAACCATCCTCATGGCCATGCTGTGGGGCGGTCAGGTCCAGACCATGATGCCCAAGGTTCACAGCCGGAACTGTGAAGGCATGGAGCTGATCCGGCCCATGTATTACATCCGCGAGGAAGACATCAAGGCATGGCGCGATGAGCACGGTCTGCACTTTATCCAGTGCGCCTGTCATTTCACGGACACTTGTTCCAGCTGCCGGGAGGACGGCGTACCGGTCTCCAAGCGGATGGAAACAAAACTCCTGATCCGAAGGCTGAAGGAAACCAATCCCTATGTTGAAGCCAACATATTCAACAGCATGCAGCACGTGGATCTGAACAGTGTCCTTTCCTACAAGCTGCATGGCATCAGCCATGAATTTGCTGATAATTACGCGGAATACATCCCCCTTCCCGGGGAAGATCCGCTGGATGAATAAGAGGTCTGCTATGAATTTTGTCTTTATCTCCCCCCATTTTCCCGCTACCTACTGGCAGTTCTGCGACCGCCTGAAGAGGAACGGTGTCTGTGTCCTCGGAATCGGCGATGCCTCCTATGATTCCCTGTCCGAAGGCGTACGCTCTTCCCTGCAGGAATACTACAAGGTGGATTCCCTGGAAGATTATGACCAGGTCTACCGTGCCGTTGCCTACTTTGCCTTCCGGTACGGCAAAATCGACTGGCTGGAATCGCTCAATGAATACTGGCTGGAGCAGGATGCCCGGCTACGGACTGCATT
>ONVN01000049.1 GCA_900321295.1 uncultured Eubacteriales bacterium | reverse complement strand
TCGGCTTGGCGAGGTGTAGCGCAGTTTGGTAGCGCGTTTGGTTCGGGACCAAAAGGCCCCGGGTTCGAATCCCGGCACTTCGACACTTAAATGGCCCTGATTCATAGGAATTAGGGCCATTTCTTATTCCGCTCTACCGTCGTTCTTTTTTCCGTCACAGCTTCTGATGTGTTTTCCCTCTGCAGTACGGAAAGGGTGATTCTATGGGGATTGTCGTAATTGGCGCAACATTTATGGACATCAAAGGATATCCGCTGAGCCAGTTTATTCCAGCAGGCAGGAATGTCGGCCGTGTGGTCACAGTCCACGGCGGTGTCTGCAGGAATATTGCTGAGGATATCGCCAATGTCGAACTCCGGCCGACCTTCGTTTCTGTCGTGGATCATTCCGGTCTTGGACAGGATATTATTGACAAGCTCAACAAGCATAAGGTGGATACACGCTATATCCGAAAGGTTGACGATGGTCTTGGCACCTGGCTTGCAATCTTCGACAATGCCGGCGATGTCGTTTCCTCAATCTCCAAGCGTCCGGACGTATCCGGTATTCTGGATATTCTCCACGACAACGGCGATGAGATTTTTCAGAATGCGGATTCCATCGCCGTGGAAATCGATATGCATGCGGATATTCTGAAAGAGACTTTCCGGCTGGCCACGAAGTATAACAAAAAGGTTTACGCCGTTGTCTCCAACATCTCCATTGCGGTGGAGCGGCGGGACCTGATCCTTCGGACCGGGTGTTTCGTTTGTAATCTGCAGGAAGCAGGGATTTTCTTCTCAGCAGACTTTGAGCACCTGACTGCCGAAGAAATGAGAGAAGTGCTGGCGCAGAGGGTTCCGACGGCACATATTGAGAAAATGGTCGTCACGATGGGCCCGCTTGGCGCGGTCTGGGCTGACATCGATGGAAACAGCGGTATCTGCCCGCCTGTATCTGTCGACGTTCTCGATACCACCGGCGCCGGCGATTCCTTCTTTGCTGGTGTAACGCTGGGGTTGACTTATGGCAAGACACTTGCTGAATCCTGTGAAATTGGTACAAGACTGGCTGCGTCGGTGATCGTAACAAAGGAGAATGTCTGCCCGCGTTTTCTTCCGGAGGAGTTTGGCATTCACCTCCCCTCCTCAGATTCACAAAGCACGCTGTAATTTATTTCAAACAGAAAAAACGGATATCCGCGCTTTTGCAGATATCCGTTTTTCTTATGCTTCAAGTTTCTTCTGTCCTTCTCCATCCAGCAGAACGGGTTTCCCACCCGGCTTGACAGCATTTTCATCCACAATACACTGTTTGATCTCCTTGTGTCCCGGGAGTACAAACATCGTATCCAGCATGACATTTTCAATAATGGCACGCAAACCTCTTGCGCCGGTCTTTCTCTGAATAGCCTGCTTGGCAATTTCCCGGACCGCTTCCGGTGTAAACTGCAGGTCGATACCATCCATTTCCAAAAGCTTCTGATACTGTTTGCACAGGGCATTCTTGGGCTCTGTCAGAATTCTGCCCAGTGCATCCTCGTCCAGAGGATCCAGAGAAACCAGCACCGGAAGACGGCCCACCAGTTCAGGAATGAGACCGAAGCGTGTCAGATCCTCCGGTTCAAGCGCATGAAGCGCTTTGGAAATATCCTGGCTGTTGACACTCTGCAGTTCCGCACCAAATCCCAGCATCTTCTTGCCAATACGGCTTTCAATAATCGGCACAAGTCCGTCAAAGGCACCACCGCAGATGAACAGGATATTTTTCGTGTCAATCGGAATTGTTTCCTGCTGCGGGTGCTTGCGTCCACCCTGAGGGGGAACCTGTGCAATGGTCCCTTCAAGAATCTTCAGCAGAGCCTGCTGCACGCCTTCGCCACTGACATCCCTGGTGATGGATGGATTCTCAGACTTGCGTGCTATCTTATCGATTTCATCAATATAGATAATGCCTTTCTGAGCTTTCTCCACGTCAAGATTGGCAGCCTGGATCAGTCTCAGGAGTACATTTTCTACGTCTTCACCAACATAACCCGCTTCTGTCAGACTGGTGGCATCCGCAATCGCGAAAGGAACATCCAGCATGCGTGCCAGGTTCTGTGCAAGGTATGTTTTTCCTGAACCGGTCGGTCCGATCATCAGGATATTGGATTTCTGAAGTTCAACATCCTTCTCCTGCTTATTCTGTCCGATTCGTTTATAGTGATTATAGACTGCAACGCACAGTGCACGTTTGGCCTGCTCCTGTCCGACCACATACTCGTCCAGCATGGCCTTCATTTCCACAGGTGTGTATAATCCGGCTTTGCGCTTTTCTTGGCTCTCATTGTTTTCCGGTTCGTCCTCAGCCATAATATCCTGACAAAGAGCAATGCATTCATTACAGATAAAAACATTGGGACCAGCTACCAGATGCTTGACCGCAGACTGCGGTTTTCCGCAAAATGAGCAGCGGTGTATGACACGTGAGGAATCATCTCTTGCCATGATAAATACCTTTCCCTCGCCGCTTATTTGCTTTCTTTTGCACGCGGCTGATAAATTTCATCAATAATATGATAGTCCAAGGCTTCCTGTGCCGTCATAAAGTAATCACGTTCGCAGTCCTGCGCAAGCTTTTTCTCCGTCTGGCCGGTCATCTGGGCCATCATGTGAATCATTTTTTTCTTTGTTCGCATCAGCCACTCTGCACGGATTGCCACATCCGTTGCCTGACCCTGTGCACCGCCAAGAGGCTGATGAATCATCACTTCCGCGTTCGGCAGAGCAAGGCGCTTTCCTTTTTCCCCTGCCATCAGCAGAAATGCTCCCATGGATGCTGCCATACCAATACAGACCGTTCTGACCTGAGGCTTGATATACTGCATGGTATCGTAGATTGCCATGCCGGCAGTGACGGAACCGCCAGGGCTGTTGATATACAGGCTGATGTCAGCGTCAGGATCCTCCATCTCCAGGAAAAGCAGCTGAGCAACGACAGTATCTGCAACGCTGTCATCAATTTCTCCCGAGAGAAAGACAATCCGGTCCTTCAGCAGACGGGAATAAATATCATAGGAGCGTTCACCACGGTTGGTCTGCTCCACAACATAAGGGATCAACGTCATGCCTTTGTCCTCCCGTTTCTTTATTTATGAGAAGGGCGGTCAGACAACAATGCCCGCCGCCTCCATGTCAGTAATTATTCCTGACCATTCTCATTGTTTTCAGTTGTTTCTTCGGTCTCGGCCTTCTCTTCTGCTTCTTCAGCGGCCTTCTCCTCTTCCGTGACCACATGGAATGTCGCAGAGTCCACCATCTTCTTTACAACTGCTGTGATTTTGGCATCATGACGAATGTTTTCATTGTTGCTGCCATTGAGCGCCTTCTTCAGCGCATCGGCCGTCATGCCATAACTCTTGGCTGCCTTCTCGAGCTGCTCTTCATACATCTCATCGGTGCATTCAACCTGTTCCTTCTCGATGATCGCATCCAGAACAAGACGTGAAGTCAGCTGCATACGAGCGGTGGGTTTCACCTGAAGATCCACAAAGACCTGACGGTTCATACCGCTTGCCTTCAGGTAATCATCCAGGGACATACCCTGCCTGCGCATGTTCATGTCATATTCCTGAAGCAGGCTCTCGACTTCACTGTTCAGAAGTTCAGGAGAAATTTCAACCTTCGCATTGTCAATCGCAGCACCGGTCACAGCATCCATGCGAGCTTCTTCATTGCGCTTGTCGATCTCGTCCTGCAGCTTCTTGCGGACATCAGCACGGTAATCGTCCACCGTGGAGAACTCACTGATATCAGCAACAAACTCATCATTGAGTTCAGGAACTTCAGGCTCCGTAATTTCATGAATCTTCACATGGAAGACAACAGGCTTGCCGGCAAGGTCTTTCTTGTACTGTTCCGGGAACGTCAGTTCAAGATCTTTTTCCTCGTCAACCGACATGCCCACAAGGCCTTCTTCAAAGCCAGGGATGAAATGTCCGCTGCCGATATCCAGTGTTGCATTCTCCTGGGAACCACCCTCAAAAGCAACACCGTCCATGGTGCCCGCATAATCAAGGCGGACGCGGTCATCCATCTTGACCGGACGATCGGTTACAGGTACATAGCGGGTGTTTCTGGTGATGGTGCGCTGAATTTCATTTTCGACTGCGTCATCCGTGAGGGTTTCCTCATTGACGTCCACCGTCAGGCCCATGTAGTCGCCCAGTTCAACATCCGGAAGCACCTGATATTCGATATCAAAGGTTGCGGATCCATCATCATTCATCTTCAGATTCTTTGCAGCAGGCTGCGTGACAGGATTCGGAGCACCCTCATCCAGTGCCTGCTTGAAGCTGCTGTTCATCAGTTCATCAACAGCCTTATCGGTAAAAACATCGCCAAAATACTGTTCAATCACTTTGCGGGGGGCCTTGCCGCGGCGGAAGCCGGGAATCGGATATTTGGCCCGGTCTGCAAAATACGCCTTGCGTGCTTCTTCCTCAATCGCTTCGGCGGCAAGTTCAAAATGCAGAACGCCAGTATAACTGTTTGTTTTTTCAAAGGTATAGCTCATGAAATAGCCCCTCCTGTGCTTTCCCGAATAACCGGGGTCGCCGTCCTTTAATGATTTGCGGCAGACCTTGGTATAATATCACATTTTGTCAAACCATGCAATCCGATTGCAAAAAGGAAATGAATCAACCAGCAAAAAGATGATTCAAATGCGTTTTCGGAAGCGGAATCTTCTTATTGTCGAATGCTGCCTTCCGTCTTGGGGCCCCCCATCGGTTCATCATCGCCGGCAACAAGCTGAGAAGTCCCGATCCCGAGAATTTCTGCAGCGCGTCTCGCGCTTGCAACATGTCCTGAAGTATTCACGACTTTGCAGATCTGATACCCCATGAAGACCATCGCAGAAGACTGTCCGCCATCAAGATTGATCGCTGTTGTGCATCCTCTTTCAAAAAGGCGTTCAGCGGCGAAGGCGATGGAAGATCCGATACTTTTCTTATGTCTTCCCTCAACCATGATGGCAATATAGTGTCCTTTCTCTACCATGCCGATGGCTGTTCTCTGAGCACTTCCCGTTCCGTACTTTTTCAGTGCCTTTGAATTCAGCTCACCATCACGAATCAAAAACGGACCGAAAGAAATGACATCCACAGCTCCCATGGCGAGGTAATCCTCTGGTGCAAGCTCAGCCGACCAGAACACGCGCATATCACCATCCGGGAGAATCGCCATGGTATCCAGATTGGGAAACTGCGAGCGGTTTCGCGGTCCCGTTCTCTCCGAAACAATTTCTCCATTCCGGATCAGAATCCCAGGCTTGGCTTTTTTTGAAATCCGCAGATGAGAGAAATCGCCGTTGATCGCAAACACCGTCTGGTGTTTGCGGGCTGTACGGAACGGATAGGCAAGATTCTTCATCCACTTGCTTTCATCATAGGGAATCGCACGGAAGATTTCCCCTTCTGCCGAATAGACTTCGGCTTCATACCAGATACGTTTGGGTTTGGTTGTTGTAAACCGCTGTATTTCTACCCGGAGTGTTTCAGAAGCGTAGCGCCATATGCCGTTTTCACTGTCAAAACTGACAAATTCCCCTTCATCCAGAAATCCATTTTCATTCAGTTCAGGGAACGGTTCATCCGCCCATGCGGGAACAGCGAGCAGCAAGAGCATCAGGATAAGCTGGATGCAGCCGGTCAAGCATTTGCCGATTCTATTCATGAATCATCCTCCAAAAGGCCGATTGATCCTCCGCCTTTTCTTCCTTTACTCAACAAGACCCATCATCCTGTGCAGCAGCTCCTGATAGGCCTGTTCAGCGTTGCCCATATCCCTGCGGAAGCGGTCAATGTCGAGAGGCTCATGCGTCTTCGCATCCCAGAAACGGGCGACATCCGGTGATATCTCATCTGCCACCATGACACTGCCTTTAAACCGTCCGAATTCCAGGGTGAAATCAATCAGTTCAATATCAACTTCTCGCATATATGCCGAGATCAGCTGGTTGATCTGAAGTGATACATCCGTAATGTAATCCATCTCCTCACGGGTAGCCAGTTTCATGGCCAGAATGTGGGAAATGTTGATCAGCGGATTCTCCAGTTCTTCATTTTTATAGAGAAATTCGATGACGGGCGGAGACATTTTCTGACCGAGCGGCAGGCCGGTTCTTTGAACGAGCGTCCCCGCAACCCGGTTGCGGACCTTGACACTGATCGGTATCATCTCACAGCGCCAGATAAGACTTTGTCTTGCATCCAGCTGCTCCAGATAATGATTGGGAATATGGTGCTCTGAAAGCAAGCCGAAAAACGTCTTGCACACCTGATTGTTGACTTCTCCCTTACCAAGGATCCTTCCGCGTTTAAGGCCATGATATGCCATGGCTTCGTCCTTGAAAAAAACAACTGCTTTGTCCGGATCTGACGTGGCATAAATTCGTTTTGTCACACCTTCGCGGATCAGTTCGTTGATCTGAATCATACTCCAGCATACCTCTTTCCTGCAGAGTGCCGACATTGTAGCAGATTTTCACAGCCATAACAAGCAATTCTGCACATCATTCTCATGACATTCTGAGGTCTCAGTCCCTGCACAGGGCAACCACAAGAAGCCCTTTTTGAAAAGCTAGCGTAATCCGGTCAGATCGAAACCAGTTGCTGCATCCAAGAGGAACAGTCTGGAGAAGCTGCGCGTGGTCGAGTTCCCATTCCGTTCCTTTTAGGGTAATTCCTTCAACACATTCTGACCATGCAAAAAGAGAAATCATCCTGTTTTCCATCCGTGAGAATGCATAATCGCCAGGAGGAAGGACTGTCACACGGTTCTTCGCATCCACAAGCCATCCCTGTTCCCCTCTGGAAGCACAATCCGCCAGGCACTGCATATTGGCCAAGGTGTGGTCAAAACGTCCCCCCATACCTCCACCAATCCGAAACTCTCTGTATCCCTTTTCTCTCCCTGCCTGGATACAGACAGCTGTATCGGTATCGTCCTTCTTTACAGGCAGAACCCTTACCGGACATTCTGCAGTTTGTGGATAAGGCATGGAATCAAAATCGCCAATGACCAGGTCCGGGGAAAAGCCATACAGCTCTGCCTTCTGAAGACCCGCATCTGCACAAAGCAGCAGATCACCGGGTTCTTTTGCAAGGAATGAACGCTCCTCCCCTTCATACATAGGACATAGAATGATGCATTTTCCCATTGAATCCTCCCCTGGATGCTGTTCAGTCCGGATATACATTCCAAAAAACGGCAATATTATCATATGAAAAAAGTGGCAATCTGCCACTTTTTTCATATGAACGGAGCCTTGACTCAGGCTTCAGGAGCAGTCTCTTCCTCTGCAGGAGCTTCTGTGGTATCAACAGAAGCAACGGGCTGTTCTTCTTCAAAAGCGAGGTCTTCCGTATTCATTTCCTCAGCTTCTTCTTCGAGAACCTGACGGATGCTCAGAGAAATTCTCTTGGCTTCGGTATCCACGTTGAGGACCTTTACGCGGCGGGTTTCACCGACCGTTACAGCATCTTCAACCTTGGCAATCTTGGTCAGAGCGCACTGAGAGATATGAACAAGGCCATCCAGACCGGGTTCGAGTTCAACGAAAGCACCGAATGTCGTGATGCGAACAACTTTGCCTTCTACGATCGAGCCGACAGGATACTTTTCAGCGGCATTATCCCAGGGCTTGGGAGCAAGCTGCTTGAGACCAAGCTGAATGCGTTCACGTTCGCGGTCCAGGGACAGGATCTGAACATCCACTTCCTGGCCGGGCTTGACCACTTCGCTGGGATGCTTGATGCGGCCCCAGCTCAGATCAGTGATGTGGACAAGACCATCAACACCACCAACATCAACAAAAGCACCAAAGTCAGTCAGGCGGCGGACGATGCCATGAATGACAACGCCTTCTTCAAGACGATCCCATGCTTCCTTCTTGCGGGCAGCATTTTCCTCAAGGATAACGGCCTTGCGGGAGCACACAATGCGCTTCTTCTGCTTATCGACTTCGATGATCTTCAGCTTCATGTCCTTGCCGACAAAATCACCGATCTTCTCCACATAGCGGGGAGCAATCTGAGATGCGGGAACGAAAGCACGTACACCGCCCACATCAGCAATCAGGCCGCCCTTGACAGCTTCTTTGCCGACACCTTCGACATACTCGCCGGCGTCATACTTAGCCATCAGAGCTTCCCATGCCTTACGGTTGACGATGTTGCGCTGAGAAAGAATCACATTGCCTTCGCCATCATTGACTTTGACAACTTCAACTTCAATCTCATCGCCCAGCTTTACGTCTTCCTGGCAGAGGTCGGTCTTTTTGATCAGACCATCGGACTTGTATCCGATGTTGACACAGACTTCATCATCTGTGATCTGAACAACGGTGCCCGTCACGGACTGGCCCTGCTTGATGCGGACCAGAGTCTCGTCAACAGCAGCCATGAAATCATTCTTGGTTGCTTCTTCAAGGTTTTCCTTGACTTCTTCTGCCTGCTCGGTTACCTGAGCTGCGGTTTCCTGGACCTGTTCTTCCACTTTGTTTTCAATGTCGGTCATAATAGTGACAGCCTCCTTAAGTGAGTCATCCGGCGTGGAAGCGCCTGCGGTGACCCCTATGGTCATGAAACCGTGTCGGATAAAGTCATGCGGGATTTCCGCTGCGCTCTCCACCAGAATGGTGTTTTTGCAGTGTTTCCTGCACACTTCGTAAAGCTTATGGGTGTTGGCACTCTTTCTTCCGCCAATGACGACCATAGCATCTACGCGGGAAGCCAGCTCAACGGCTTCCTGCTGCCTAGTCGCTGTCGCCGAACAGATCGTACACTGCTCGGCAAGACGCTGTACTTTCCTGCGTAGCACTTCAAGGATAGCAAGCCATCGGTCTTTTGGAAATGTGGTTTGAACACAGGCCAGCGCTGACTCCATGTCGGGCACCTGCTGCGCATCTTCAGGGGATGCAACCACATAAACCGGTCCTTTTGCCCATCCAGCTGTTCCCTGAACTTCCGGATGATCCCTTTCGCCAACAAGAATCACAGGCGTTCCGTCTGTTGAGTACTCGGCAACTGTGCGGTGAAGCCGGTCT
>ONVN01000104.1 GCA_900321295.1 uncultured Eubacteriales bacterium | reverse complement strand
GAAGAAAACAGAAAACTGCTGGAACTGTATGCTCCCCTGCGCGTCGCGGATGTCCGGGACGGCATGGACTGGATGGGGTACCATCACTATGGGACGCTGGACCGTGAGATCCGTCCGCTCTGGAGGACCCGGGCCTGCGGCATTGCCCGGACCGCACGCTATCTCCCCTATGAGGGTCCGGCCCCGCTCTGCCGCGGCGAGGAATATACCCAGTGGAGCAACAACTACTACAATACCGTAGCCACCTATCCCTGGATTGAGGACATTGAGGAAGGCGATTTCATTGTGCTGGATATGAGCGGCGTGGATGTGGGGCTCATGGGTTCCGACAATACCCTGGCCGTTCTTGCCAAAGGAGCTCGGGGCATTGTCACCAACGGCGGAGGGATCCGTGATTCGGATGAATGCATCCTGCAGAAGGTCCCGATCTGGTGCCGCTTCGTTTCCCAGAAAATGGACCAGGCCAGGATCCGCTTCAGTGAAAAGAATATCCCGGTCGCCCTGGGCGGCGTCGCCATTTATCCCGGCGATGTCGTTGTGGCCGACGGAGACGGTGTGATTGCCGTACCGCGAAGCGTGGCTGTGGACGTTGCCATATATGCCTCCCGCGAGCTCCGCAATGACAAGGCAAACCGCCGGGCAAAGTATGCTGCCCTCGGCTGGGCCCCGGATGACACGATGTAAAGGTCTGCAGGATACGGTATATAAGCAAATTCATTCATGCATATGGGCACTGAAAAAGGAAACGCTTTTTCAGTGCCTTTTCAATTCTACAGCCCCGCAATTGGCCGGGGATTTGATGAACCTGTTGTCTGGCGAAAGGACCTTCTCCACGACGTTCTGTGCACCAGGATAACGCTGCATTCCAAAAGAGATCTGCGGCTTTTGCCGCACTCAGAACCTTAATGCGAAAAGTGCTCCGACTCCCGGCAAACAGCATGGTTCCTTCAGGAAGCCAGACAGAATAAATCGGACACAGAATTCTGCGTCCGATTCGGATTCTTTTGTTGTGGATGGCCTGCAGGAGGAATTTCGGCACGGGAGAAGCCGGCTTCTGTACGATTCAGGAAACGGTTTCCTGCAGATTTCTGAAAACCGCACGTGCAAGTGAAAGAACGTGATCAGTTCGTCCCGTCCATCAGTTTCAGCATATACCCATGGGTTTCCGCAAAAGCAGCAGCATCCGATCCTTCCTCTGCAATGATCGTCAGATTCGGAATCTCTCCGAAGGCACTTTCATCAATCACCGTGTGTTCTCCGGGAATCGTAATGCTCCACAGGTCCATGTCAGCAAACGCATTTGCCCCGATCCGTGTACAGCTTTCCGGAAGAAGGACATGATTCGCAGCACTGCCACGCAAACTCTCCGTCTCTATCGTCTGTGTGCTGTCAGGAAACGACAAGGTTCCATGGCTGTCCAGCCTGCACCAGATCCAGGGTTCATACATTTCCGAAGCAATATCATATTCATATTCAAAATGCGCGGTATACGTTCGCCCATTGCTCCTTGTCATCTCGTTCTCCCGGTTGAGTCCTCTCTGCAGGATTTTCCCCCAGTAATACATATACGCATTACCAAGACTTTCCCCATTCAGCAGATAGGGTGGATTGTCCTCCCCGCTGTTCATTCTGAAGTCATAAAGATTCGCGTTGATGCATTCTCCCAGTCTTTGCAGGAAAGGTGCCGCATAACTTTTCCATCTGTCCTCCCTCAGAAAATAATGGCAGTCCGGATCATCACTGACCACAGCACCTGGGACATAAGTTATCGGAAGACGAGACATGTTCATGTCTTCGTCCGTCATCCCGCAGTAAGCATGTCTGGAAAAGAAGTTCCTTCCCTGGTCATCCCATGTGACATCAATCAGCGTCCATTTTCCGTCCACCTGAACGGCATTCCATGCGTGACGCGCATCTTTGCCGATCATTCCACCCACCCATCTGCACGGGATATCCAGCTCGTTGCATATCAGAACAAACGCTCTGGCATAGCTGTTGCATACACCGATTCCTTCCAGAAACAGCGCGTCGACAGAATAGCGTCTCATGCTGGAGTCATATTCGCAGTGATCCATCAGCCAATCATGAATGTTTTCCACTGTTTTCCATGTGCTGGCTGCCTGGCAGGCATTTGCCGCAGCAGTCACAGCACGTGTCACAGCGTTTTCTCCGCCATCAGTCACGTTAATCCATAACTCTGCAATTTTGTTCTCACTGATGATCGCGCTGTTCAGATCCATCGGAACAGCATCCGGATCAATCAGATAAACAGATATGCGCCACGCACCAGTTTCATAAAACGTGTAGGAGCAGGTCGTCCCTGTAAACACTTCACTGACATACATTCGGTCGAGTGAGCCGTCCGGCAGATACCCATCATCGATACTTGCCACAAAGATATAGGATCTGCCCGGTTCCTCATCCTGAATCTCCCATGTGCAGGGGATCGCAGTCTGCGTCGAGTTTGGCCCAATCAGCTCTGCCACATTGCGCAGCATTCTTGTCCTGTCACCCGAAACAGGATCCGCTGCCACACCGCTTCCCAGATTCCAGTGGCTCACAAACTGAATTCTTTCTCCCTGTCCAGTGCATGAGAGTATGCTGCAAAGGAAAATGATGAAGAGACCGCTTATTGCCT
>ONVN01000105.1 GCA_900321295.1 uncultured Eubacteriales bacterium | reverse complement strand
CCGGCTTCACACCGAATCCTTTTTCTTTGGTCTGGATGGACTGTCATCCGCTCAGGGCGTTTCAAACAGCCGGTCCGGGTCAATGCTCAGGTAGTTCCTTCCCCGCCGCAGTGTCACACGGTTGCCAGCCCAGAGCGGCTTTGGCTTAGCGCTTTCATCCCGTGTCAGGGGAACATCCTGTCCCCAGAAGCTGGGATCCTCACATGGAACCATGTGCCCGGAAAGCGCATCCTTCATCATGGCAATCACCGTGGGCAGGCAGTCACGGTCAAGCGGAGCACCGAGCGCCCGGAAATCATGATGCCCATTATAGATGCCATCGTATGCATCTCCAAGATCACGGAGCCGTTTCATGGCACGAAGGGTTGTTTCCAGGGGAACGGCCCCCACACCCAGATTGAAATTCAGGGCATCCCCCACGATCAGGGAGCGTGTCTGCCGGTCAAGAAAGACCATTTCACCTGCTGTATGGCCAGGGCACGCGTACGCTGTGACTATTCTCCCCCCACCCAGATCAAACTCCATGCCGTCGTGCAGTTCATGCAGCACCGGCTTTTTTTCATTTGCAGCGGGTTCCCGCAGATCGGTCTGAAGATCATACGGATAAAGATGGAACATCGTATAGGGTGCGCCGATACAGCTTTTCTGTCTGCGGGCAATATGCATGATATCCATTCTGCGCCGCTCCAGGGTGTCAGGCATCGGCATGTCTGCATCCGCAGGGTGAATCCATGCCTCTTCAAACTGGCGGACATTTCCTGTGTGATCGATATGCCCGTGCGACAGGACAACGATCAGCGGTTTGTCGGTCAGCATTTCAACGGCGCCGCGCAGATCACCGATCCCCATGCCGCAGTCAATCAGCATGGCTTTCTCGGTCCCGATCAGCAGATACATGCTTGCACAGTCAAATTCATCAATTTCCCAGGTGTCTTTCCGGAACTGAACCATAGGATACAATTTTGTCAGCATCTGTTTTCCTCTTTTCTCTTACAGACGGACCTTGGAGGCATTTTCCGTTTCTTCCGCTTTGCGGGATTCTTCCATTTCCTCATCCCAGTGCAGGTGATGGTATTCTTCTGCCCGCGGGTCTTTGGCAAACCAGTCCAGGAAATCCTCCATCATCGGGACGGTCCACATTCTGTCAATCTGCGCCGTGGTGTAGGTTCCGCTCTTGAGACGGTCAAATCCGAAGATGTCACGGACATGGTTTTTCTCAGCGCGCTCCACCACCATTTCGGCCAGATGCGCGGGAACAAAAATCACGCCGCTGATGGTTCCAAGCACCACATCCCCGGGCATGCAGATGGCCTGCCCGATGCGGCAGGGTGTATTATACCCCGTCATCACGCAGTTTCCGATGCCCGTCGGATCGGTCCCGCGGTGAAAGATCTGGAATCCGGGCATTTCCGCGATCTGCTGCAGGTCACGGACGCCGCCCCAGATGACAGCCCCGCCCCGCTTCGTCCGCGTACGGATCGCGGTGGAAAGGTTTCCGCCCACATAGGTGCCCTCAAAGATTTTGTCATACAGGTCAACCACCACGACATCATCTTCGACCAGCCGGTCAATCACCCATTGGTTGTAAAAGCCCTTATAGCCTTCTTCCTTTGTTCCGATCTGCATCAGTGCAGCATCCAGGTCCGGCCTCTTCGGAACCATGACGACCGTGACGGCCCGGCCCACCAGGATCGTCCCGGGCGAGGTTGTTTTGAAGTTACATTCCCAGTTGTTCCGATACCCAAGATTCCAAAGGGGGCCCCAGGCCTCTTCGAAGGTGATTTTCCGCATGCGCTGCAGCACATCCGCGCTGACCATGGGCCGTCCGTCCGGAAGGCGTTCCCCCTTCCATTCCGGCGTCAGGCGGATGATGGTTTCTCTGTCATTGAAAAACATGGCCGTACTCCTCTCTGTCGATTGTTATGTCAGCATCTGACCGCCGTCAAGGCGGATACAGCTTCCTGTCATCGCAGAAGCTGCTTCTCCGGCAAGATACATCACCAGTTCCCCGACCTCTTCCGGCATAACCAGCCGAACTTTCCCGTTCATGTGCGGATTCCTGGTTTCCGCCGGTCGGTAGCTCAGGAACGGCGGATTCCCCGTCTTGAATTCAATCCGGGTTCCCCCCAGGTCGATGGCATTCACCGGAATGCCTTCCTTTCCCAGTTCCAGGGCGAGCTCCCGCGTAAACATGCGGATCGCACCTTTGGTCATCGCATAGCCTGCATCAAAGCATGTCGGACGTTTTGCATGCACGCTGGCAATATTGACGATTCTCGGCTGGGGGCTCCTGCGGAGATACGGAAGCGCAGCCCGGATCATCCGCCAGTATCCGCCGATATTGATGTTCCAGAGTTTCCTGAGCAGTTCCACATCATACTGGTCGATAAACCGGTTGTACTGCATGGCCGCATTGTTCACAAGCAGATCCAGCCGGCCCCACTGTTCCACGGTCTGCGTCACCAGGGAGGCGGCCTGAACCGGGTCCGATACGTCGGCCTGCAGAAGAATGGCCTCTCCGCCGGCATTTCGGATTTCTTCCAGCGTTTTCTCCGCCAGCGTCCGGTTGGAATTGCAGTGCACCACACACCGCAGGCCTTCCCGGCACAGTACTCTGACAATCCCTGCTCCGACACCTTTTCCGCTTCCGGTCACCAGGGCAACCCGTTCCTCATTCTTCGCCAAGGATTGTCACCTCTTTCCGGTTATCCAGCAGCATCTGCCGCCGTATTTCCTCCAGCTGTTCTTTGGTGATCCGTTCGCCGTAGTACATCGTCATCCCGCCGTCCGCCCGCAGATCGCTCCCGGAAAGCGGTGCGGCCGCCGGGCTCAGGAGAAAGGCCAGCAGACCGTTCAGCGCATCCGGGGCTGGTATTTTTCTCTCCGGATACCGCATGTTCACACCGTAATAGAGGTTGGAGATGTCACTGCGGCCATCCGGGTCGGTCTCAGAAATCCCCCGCTGGATAAAAAAGCTTCGCACGCCATGGGTTCCATAATCCTGATTCACTTCGCGGGCCAGCATCTGAACCGCCCCGCATCCCATGCTGAACAGGCTTCCGCGTCCCACCGGTTTCTCGGCATGAATGCTGTTCAGGTAGATCAGTACGCCCTCACCGAGCTGCCGGAATAAGCCCGCAAATACCTTGGTCACACAGAAAGCCGATAGAATCCCCTCATCAGCAGCCTTCTGAAAGAATTCCTCCGTCTGTTCTTCCAAGGGCGACAGAAACAGCGGCGGTGCGGGATGAATGACGGCATACAGGTCGCTGTCCAGCGTTTCGGCCCAGCTTTCAAGCTCTTTCTCCCGCCAAAGGCGCAGGTTCTCCGGAACGGTAAAGGCTGCATATCCGTTGGCATTCAGGTACCTAAGCGCTTCCTGCGCTTCACGTGTCCGAAGGTCCGTTATCAATACACGCTTTTTCTGCATGGCATTCATCAGCTCCACAGACGGTCATGGGAATACACTTCATCCCACCGGCTGGTTTCCGCCCAGAGAACCGGATAATCGGGATGCAGACGCTCCCGGATGACTTCATCGTTATAATCTTCCACACCAAGACCGGGTGTGTCCGGAACCGTAATGAATCCATGATCCACCAGCGGTTTCTGGTTGCCTATGGTGATATCGTCCCACCAGGGCACGTCCACGGAATGATTCTCAAGCACATAGAAGTTTTCGGTTGCCGCCACGCTGTGGACACAGGCAAGGGCACTGACGGGCGTCTCCGCCATATGGACCGCCATGGCCACACCGTACCGCTGTGCCAGATCCCCAATCTTTTTGTTCTCCAGAATGCCGCCGCTGCTGAGGATATCCGGATGAATGACCGAGACAGCGCGCTTCTGCAAAAGGGGTTCAAAGCCTTCGGCAAGATAGATGTCCTCGCCTGTACAGATGGGGACCGTTGTAGCTTCACTTAGCCGGACATACTGATCCGTGTACTGCCACGGAATCATGTCCTCCGCCCAGGCAATATTGTACTTTTCAAGACGCCTGCACAGCTTGATGCAGTCTTCTACGCCGATGTGCCCGAAATGATCGATGGCCAGCGGGATTTCATAGCCGATGACTTCCCGTACCTCTTTCACATACTGCTCCAGCTGATCAAAGCCCTTTTCCGTCAGATGAATCCCTGTAAAGGGATGCGGGATGTTCTGGGTGTCATAGGCTCGGTTCCGCCAGAAGCGGCGTTCCTCGACGGTCTTCGCCTGGGCGGCTTTCCGGGATACTTCCTGGATTTCCTCAAGCATGCCAAGCGGAGCATTGAGGGTGCCCGGTTCTCCGAACAGTTCACCCAGTCCCAGGTCCATCTTGGCAAAGGTAAATCCCTTTTCCATTCTTGCTTTCAGGGCAAGCCCCATATCATGGCCGGTGTGCTTGCCTTCCACATCGGTATCGCAATAGCAGCGGATGCGGTCACGGTACTTGCCGCCCAGCATCTGATAAACCGGCACCCCATAGGCTTTTCCTGCCAGGTCCCACAGGGCGACTTCCATGCCGCAGACACCGCCGCCCTGCCTTGCCGGACCGCCGAACTGTTTTATGCGGCGGAACAGTTTCTCCACGTTGCAGGGGTTCTCTCCCAGAATACGGCTTTTCAGCATTTCGGCAAAGACCCGGTTGCCACCGTCCCGCACCTCACTGAGTCCCACAATGCCCTGATTGGTGTATATTTTCATCAGCGTGCAGTGCATGGGGGCCCCGACGATATCCGTAAACCGGATATCGGTAATCTTCAGTTCGCTCGGATACGAATTGCGGTTCACGGTTGACGAGATGATTTCGGACACGTCTGAAAACTTCCTTTCTCTGTATTTGCGGATTCCTTCTCCGCTTTTTTCCATTCTTTCTGTAAAAATACAACAGTACCGGCCCGAATCCTTCCATTTTCACGGCTGACCATAAATTTCTTATATCGTATATTTTTCCCTGTTCCGGCGGCCGTTTTCCTGGAAATACCGGTCAGGCTTCTTTCCTGCAGGGGGGATCGATTCCCGGCCTGCAAAGACCGAACGGCATGAAAAAAAGCTTTGAAACCGGCCTGATTTCAAAGCTTTTTTCGTATTCTGCGAAACCCGGTGCATGTTTCCGTCCCGATGATCAGGGCTTTTTAAAATCGGAAGGCAGCGCGGAAAGACTGTCCATCCCGTTTTCCAGGAGATGGTTCAGGAGATACTGCATCCTGTACCAGCTGTCATTTTTCTCCCAGCGCAGGGAGCGGTTGACATAATAGAAGCCGTAAATCATAAACATGAACAGCCGGTCTGCATCCTCTTCCGAAATCCGGCATTGCCGTGCAAGGGCCGGGAGACTTTCCGTCTTTTCGGCAAGGTAGATTTTCCGGATAATATAATGCGCCAGGGAATCATCCATGAACAGGGCACGGTATTTCGGATGGTCGGCGATCCGCTGGCACGGCGCAAGATATTTCTCATTTCCCCGCAGCGCATCCGGTCCGTCCTTCAGCGTACGCATCAGCATGGCATGCCGTGCATCGTACCCGTCCTGATAGCTGCCGTTCTCTGCGATTTCCAGGGCTTCCCGGATGACTTCATCCAGAACCTCGTTCAGGTCCACATAATGCAGATAGAAGGTGGCACGACTGATTTCTGCCTGTTTGCAGAGCATCGTCACATTGATCTTGTCATAGCTGTTCTCCCGCAGCAATTCCATCAGGGCATCTTTCACCACCTGGCGGGTATACAGTGTGCGCCGGTCTGTTTTCCTCGGATTCATCGTACTCACTCCTGCGATCCTTTCCTTCCTTTCTTGTACAATATGTCAAAAATCGCGAAAAGTCCATAACACTTTTTCAAATCTGTCTGGAACTAAGCAGATTCCCGAAAACTGACATTGTGATTCCGGTCATTTCTTGGCATATTGTGACCAGACACAGCGTAAAGAATCATGCGGCTGTGGAATAAAACAATATACACTGGTCAGGAACAGAAGGAGGATCTCTCATGCTGAAAGTCGATTGGTCAGATGTCCTTGGTGTACTGCAGACCTGCACACCCTATCTGATTGGTATTGGCGCCGTCATTCTCGTGGCCCTCGTGGTCATCTTTGCTGTCCGCAAAGTCCGGAAACCGCTCCGCGGCCTCATTCGCGGTGAAACGGTCATGGCGATGCTGCTGGCACTGTGCATTCTTGTCAACGCCATCATCTGGAACCCCATGTACGCCATCATCAGCATGGCCATGGGCAAGGGTTCCGTTACGGAAGCCACCACGGCCAAAGCGGAAGAGGTTGCAGAGGATGTGGCTGCCCAGGGCTTTGTTCTCCTGCAGAACAAGGAAGATTTCCTCCCGCTCTCCGGTCAGAACAAACTGAATCTGTTCGGCTGGGCTTCCTCCAATCCAGCCTACGGCGGAACCGGTTCCGGCGGCATCAATGCCCTGTTCCCGGTGGTTTCCCTGCGCAAAGGCCTTGAAAATGCCGGTTACGAAATCAACGCCGAGCTGTTTGATTTCTATACCGCCTACTGTGCCAACCGTGCTTCCATGAATATTGAAGCTGCCCAGAAGTGGGATCTTCCCGAACCGCCGGTCGCCACCTATCCGGCCAGCCTTCTGAGCAACGCGGAAGCTTTCTCCGATGTGGCGGTCATCGTCATTTCACGGTATGCCGGGGAAGGTCACAACGATATTCCTCAGGACATGACCAAAGCAACCTATACCAACAACTCCAAGGATTATGATGACTTCGAGCCCGGTGAGCACTATCTGCAGCTCTCCCGGACGGAGCAGGACATGGTCAAGCTGACCTGTGACCATTTTGACAAGGTCATCGTGGTCCTGAACTCCGCCTACGCCTTGGAAATGGGCTGGGTGGAACAGTACAGCCAGATCAAATCGGTCATCTGGGCTCCCGGTCCCGGCAATGTCGGCTTCAACGCCCTGGGCAAAATGCTCAACGGTACCGTCAATCCCTCCGGCCGTACCAACGATACCTTTGTCTATGAACTGGATGAAGCCCCCTATTACTTCAATGCTGAAAAGACCGATTACACCAACATGGCCGACATGACCGTCGACGGCATGAATGCCGGCGTGCCCACCAAGTATGCCCCGTCCTTCATCAACTACAATGAAAACATCTATGTCGGCTACAAGTTCTACGAGACGGCTGCCGCCGAAGGCATCCTTGACTATGATCAGGTTGTGCAGTATCCCTTCGGCTATGGCCTGAGCTATACGACCTTCACGCAGACAATGAGCGACCTCACGGTCAGCGGCGATGAAATCCGTTTTGATGTCACCGTCACCAATACCGGTGCAAAGGCCGGACGGGATACCGTGCAGGTTTTCTATAATCCCCCGTATACCGACGGCGGCATTGAAAAAGCCTCGGCCAATCTGCTGGACTTTGAAAAGACCCGCATCCTGAACCCCGGTGAAAGCCAGACCTTCACCTTCCAGTTCCTCAATGAGGAAATGGCTTCCTATGATGAAAAAGGGCATGGCTGCTATGTGCTGGAAAGCGGCGACTATGTTCTCTCCATCAACAACAACTCCCACAACATCCTCGACAGCCGGGTCTATTCCCTCAGCAGCACCGTGATCTACAACGAGAACAATCCCCGCACCACCGACGACACCGCGGCCGTCAACCGCCTGCAGAATGCCCAGGGTGAGGTTGTCTTCCTCTCCCGCGCCGGCCACTTTGCCAACTACGAAGAAGCCACGGCCCTTCCGTCCAACACCGAAATGGCGGAAAAGTACATTGTAGGCTATCATCTCAACAGCAATTACGACACCAACGCCTATGTTGACCCCAACGCCAAGATGCCCGCCACCGGCGCATCCGGCAAACTGACCATCTATGATGTGCGCGGCAAATCCTATGATGATCCCCTCTGGGAACAGCTCCTGGACCAGCTGACGGTGGATGAAATGAGCAACCTGATTGCCCTCGCCGGCTATCAGACCCCGGCCATTGATTCCATCAAAAAGGTGCAGAATATTGACTCCGACGGTCCTGCCGCCATCAACAACAACTTTACCGGTGCCGGTTCCCTCGGCTTCCCCATCGAAGTGGTCATCGCCTGCTCCTGGAGCAAGGAAGTCGCCACAGCCTGGGGACAGACCATGGGCCAGATGGCCAAGGAAATGGGGTCCACGGGCTGGTATGCGCCGGCTGTCAACACCCATCGCTCTGCCTTTACGGCCCGCAACTATGAATACTTCTCGGAAGACGGTGTCCTGGCCGGTGTCCTCGCCGGATGCGGTGTTGCCGGTGCCCTCGAAAAGGGTGTGTATTCCACTGTCAAGCACTTTGCCATGTATGACTCCAACGGAAAAATGGTGTGTGCCTGGGCCACGGAACAGTCCATGCGCGAAATCTATCTGAAGCCCTTTGAAATCGCCGTGAAGCAGTATGGTGCCAACGGCATCATGGAATCCTGGGCTTTCCTGGGCAACAAATGGGTCGGCGAAATGCGCGAACTGAACAATGATATTCTCCGCGGCGAATGGGGCTTCCGTGGATTCATCGTCAGCGACTTCTTCCGCAATAACGGCCACGGGTTCATGAATGCCGATATGGCTCTGGCCAACGGTGTCGACGCCATGCTTTCCACCTATGCCGGAGGCCCCAACCAGGTCACCGACAAGACAGCCGCCTCCAACGTGCAGTACATGCGCACGGCCACCAAGAATGTGCTGTACACCACCTCCGGCAGCTGGATCTATGACGCGGAACACAAAGGTGCCGATGCCACGCCGTGGAAGACAACCTTCTACCTCGTCGACGCCGTGATCCTGGCCCTGATCCTTGCGGGTGCCGTCCTCATCTACCTGAACTACCGCAGGAAGAGCAAAACCAAATAATCCCTGATGCGAAGCGGCCGGTATGCATGCCGGCCGTTTTCCTTTTCCCCGGGAAAAAGCCCTGTCCGAAAACACCCGGGCGGAGGATTGCCTCCGCCCGGGTGTTTGTCGTGGAAAGGCTGCTGTCCGTGCTTATTCCGCCCGGCTCAGCTGGGTCACCAGGTACAGGAACTCCTCCTTGTACGTATCGCCCAGGGTGCTTTCACAGTTTCTCAGCAGCTCCAGGGCCTTTTCATAGCTGGAGGTTCCCTTGTAGGGGCTGTTCCGGAGCACCATCGCCACTTCCGCCACGGCGGCAGCAAACTGCAGGTTTTCCGTTGCCGGTGCCTCGGCTGCCTGCGCAGTCAGGGGATAGGTATACAGTTTGCTGGTGTCGCTGCCCGGTTCCTTCGCCCGGATGCTGACGGTCAGCCATTCGCTGCTTTCCTCCGTGGACTGGGGCTCCGTATACCGGCTTTCCGCTGTCCCGAGATCGAAAGCACTTCCTGCAGGAACAATCTCATAAAGCGCTGTCACACGATGCCCGCTTCCGATCTCCCCGCCGTCAACCGTGTCATCCGCGAAGTCTTCGGCCGCCAGGAGCCGGTCTTCGTAACCAATCAGGCGATAGCCCTTGATCACGGCCGGATTGAAATCCACCTGAATCTTGACGTCCTTTGCGACCGTTGCAAACTTCCCGCCTGCTTCCGTCACCAGGGCACGCCTTGCTTCATGGATTGTGTCAATGTACCAGTAAGTCCCGTCACCGTAAAGCGCAAGCGCCTCCATCTTGTTATCCTTGTAATTGCCGTAGCCGAAGCCCATCACGGTCAGGGTGACACCGCCCTGCTTTTTGTCCATCACCAGGCGTGCCAGCTCCCCTTCCGAGGTCGTGCCAACATTCAGGTCTCCGTCGGTGGCCAGCAGAATCCGGTTGACGCCTCCGGGAATCAGGTATTTTTCGGCCACTTCATAGGCTTTGACAATGCCCGCGCTGCCGTTTGTGGAGCCAGCTGCAAACAGGCCCGTGATGGCATCCATAATGCGTGTCTTTTCGCCTGCCCGGACGCCTTCCAGGACCACCCGTTCACTGGAGGCATAGGTCACAATGGATACAGTGTCCTCTGCGTCCAGCGTGTCCAGCAGGAGCAGAAAGGCGCGCTTGACCAGGTCCAGCCGGTCGGCTCCGTCCATGCTGCCGGACGTGTCAATGAGGAACACCAGGTTCTGGCCCAGGTCCTTTTCCATCTGGACTTCTTCGGCCTGCAGCCCGATGAGGAGAAGCCTGGTCTGGTCATTCCACGGACAATCCCCGACTTCCATGGTCACGCCAAAGGGTTCGCCGTTCTGGGGCCGGTTGTAGGTATAGTGGAAGTAATTCAGCATCTCCTCCACGCGCACTGCATCCGCCGGAGGGATTCTTCCTTCCAGGATGGCCCGCCGCAGATGCGCATAGGATGCCGTGTCCACTTCCGCCGCAAACGTCGAAAGCGGACTGGTCCGGGTGGACTTGAAACGGTTGTCCGAAAAAGCGCTGTACTCATTGGTGGTAAACCAACCCTCGTCCACCCAGCCTGCCGCGGCATCAAAGCTTTCCGAGGTCATGGCCTTGTTCTGTGCGGGGAAAAACCAGGTCATGGACGGGAAGGCCATACCGGTCTCCGCTTCTTCCTCATAGAGGCCGGTCAGTGTCTCCGATTCCTGGCGCTCCGGCACGGCATTTTCCGAAAACAGGGTTTCCAGCGTGATCCGGTCCGCCATGCCCGTCTTCAGGAGGCCGTTTCTTACCTGAAACTGGAAGACGGCCTCGGTGGTTCCCGGGCCATACACCCCGTCGGTTTCCGTCTGCGTATAGTGGAGTTCGGCAAGTCGGAGCTGAAGCGCAGTCACGGCTTCGCCGCGGTCCCCTTCCCGGAGGACGGTCGCCTGCTGGAGGACGGCTGGCAGATTCTCCATCGTTTCGGTGATACCCTGCACGGTTCCCAGCATCATCATGACCGTCAGCAGGATGCAAATGCTTTTTTTCATCATGGTTCTTACTCCCTTCATGTTTCTTTCGGATGGCTTTCACTTGTTTAGACGCATCCTCTTTTCTTTTGTTCCCGCTTCCTGCAAAAAAAATTTCCAGGCATCCGGAAGCGGATGACCTCAGGCCCCTTTCCTTTTGTCACGGATCCGGAAAGGAAGATGCAGCCTGCATGCGGCCAGCCTTCCCCGCATGGAAAAAGCCCTGCTGCACAATCGCTGCAGGACTTCGGGGACTGGTTTTCCTATTTATGGGGCTTCCGTCGTGTCCCTTGTGAGATTCTTCATCCAGTTGAAGCTGTTGATCTTGAAGAAGGCTACAATGCATTTCAGAATCTGGTCACACTTGAGGCAGGCATAGACGACCCAGGCCGGCGCGCCGAAATGGGCAGCAAGAATTGCCGAGGGAAGAACGACAAAACACACGAAGATCGTGTCGTTTTTGAATACAAAGCCAATATCACCCCCGGATTTCACCAGGCCGAACAGACAGGCCGCCTGATAGCAGGTGCCCACCATGCTCACGGAAATCACGGTGCAGAACTGCCAGGCATACCCTGCCGCCTCCGGTGTAATGCCGGAATACAGATGAATGAACGTGGGTTTGATCAGCGTAATCACAAGGCCGGTCAGCAGTCCCAGCGCGAGAAAGAGGATCTGGGTTGTGCGCGCATACTCTTTCATCAGCTTCGTCTTCCCGGCACCAATGGTTTTCCCGGTGATGATCCCGACGGCGGAAGACATGCCGTTCATGGCAACATACGCCAGGGTCTGGAGCGTGTTCGCGATGCTGGCCGCCGCAATGACATACTGATCGAAGCGTCCAAGAATCATGGAATTGCCCATCATGTTGATGCTCCAGATCACCTGTCCGCCGATAATGGGAAGACCATAGCGCAGAAAATCCCGCCTCAGCACCGGGTCCGTTTTCAGGAAATCCCCGGGAGCCATCTGCAATCTCCGGTCCACGCGAAAGACATAGATCACCATCACGGCCATTTCCACGATCCGTGAAACCAGCGTGGCCAGGGCAGCACCTTTGATGCCGAGGGCCGGCATGCCGAACTTTCCGAAGATCAGGGCATAATTGAGGCTGATATTCACCACCAGGGAAATGCTGGAGACCACCATGCCGATTCTTGCCACTTCGACACTCCGCATGGCGGCAATCAGGGCCTGCGTCAGGCAGAAGAAGACATAGGACAGACAGACAATGCGCAGATACTCCGCTCCGCTCTGAATCACGGCAGGATCATGGGTAAAGATGGCAATGATCCTGTGCGGGACCGAAAAGCAGACGGCTGTCAGCAGAAGGCCGAAGCCGAGGGAAAAATGGGTTCCGATCGAAAGAATGCGCCGGATGCTGCGCTTATCTCCCCGGCCCCAGTACTGGGCTGCCAGGATCAGGATGGCACCCTCAATGCCGCCAGAAAATAGCTGCACCAGGGTCTGAAGCTGGCCGCCGATATAGACGCCGGAGATGGCCAGGTCGCCCAGGGCACCCACCATGAGGTTATCCGCGAAATTGACGGCGAAGGTAATCAGGTTCTGCAGCGCAACCGGAATGGCAAGATGGACAAGGGACTGATAAAAGCTGCGGTCCCGTGTGATCAGCGGAATGGATTCCAAGATCTCACATCCTTTGGCTAAGACCTGCGTTCAGAAGGCATCCTGCAGGTCACCGTTCTTCGGATTCAAGGGATATTTCCCCGCAGAGACTGTGTTCCATGTGGTACCGGATTTCGTCTTCTTTCATTCCGGTGCTGAAAAGATAATACAGCTTGGCCACCGCAGCCTCCGTGGTCAGATCATAGCCGCTGACGGCACCGGCCTTTTTCAGGGTGGCCGAGGTTTCATAGGCCCCCAGGGAAACCGTCCCGTGGGGACACTGCGAACAGACGATGATAATGGTTCCGTTTTCACTGGCTTTCCGGATGATCGGAAGAAGCATGTCCCCGTTTCCGGGGATGTTGCCGGCCCCGAAGGTTTCGATCACAATGCCTCTGAGCCTTTCCGTCATGATCGAATCAAACAGTTCGAACTGAATGCCGGGAAACACCTTGATGACGCCAATGGGCACATTCTGCAGCTTCTGGAGGCTGAATGGCCCCTTCGGTGCCGGAAGAAGCAACCCGGTATTGTACCGGATCTCAATGCCGGCTTCCGCCAGGGGCGGAAAGTTCGGAGACTCAAAGGCAATCAGGTCATCCGCCGAATACTTGATGGACCGGTTGCCTCTCAGGAGTTTGCCGCCGAAATACAGGCAGACCTCATGGACACAGTCATCGGCCGCGACCATCAGGGCGGTGATCAGATTATCCCGGGCATCATTCCGGATTTCACACAGCGGAATCTGGGAACCGGTCAGAATCACCGGTTTCCGGTTGTTCCGGAGCATGAAGGACAGCGCAGACGCTGTGTAGGCCATGGTGTCCGTGCCATGCAGCACGACAAATCCATCGAACCGGTCATAGTGTTCCGCAATCATGGAACCAATGATGTTCCATTCACGGACGGTAATGTTGGAGGAGTCCAGGAGCGGATCCATATCCACCACCTGCCATTCCGGCATCTCTTCCGACTTCAGTTCCGGGATGGCTTCCATCAACTGATGGAATTTTTCCTTTTCCGGTGCGTATCCATTGCTGGTCTTCATCATGCCGATCGTTCCACCGGTATAGATCACCAGAATTTTTTTCCGGCCTGTGCCCATTCTCTATCCTCCGCCTGTCCTCAGGTCCTGCAAAATATGAAAGAAGCTGCCGATCCTGTTTCATGGGAAATCGGCTTCTCATCATACCACAATTCCCTGCTGCAGAAAATGCCCGCGCACTCCGCTGAAGTCTGTTTTTGCAGAAAAAAAGCAGTGGCCACCCTTTTGGGCCCACTGCCTCATTCACCCTGTTTTTCCGGATCAGTCCCAGTCATACAGGTCTTCAAAATCAAATGCATCCTCCCAGTCTCCATCCCAGTCGCTGAAGGTTCCCCGGGATACACCGTCGGTAAAGAGTTCCGTCCGGCCGTTGCAGTCCTTGGTCATATGACTGATCACACCGGTTTCGGCGTCAACATCCACATCGTATTCGATACCGTTGACATAGAATTCCACTTCAAAGACTCTTCTTCCGTCTTCCCAATCCAGATATGCCCTGCTGCACTGGACATCCTTTTCCTCCAGGCCGGCGTAGGCCAGGGCTTTCTGTTTGGCTTCCTCGGTGGTAAGTTTATGTCCCAAAGCCAATGCGGAAAGGCTGAACATCAGAATCATCAGTGCGAAAATTGCGGCTGCCGTTTTTTTCATGTTTTTTACTCCTTCGTGTTTTTCCTATTCCCCGGGGGGATGGATTCTTTCAGATACATCCTTTGATACGTATCCGAAACCGGACGGGCACCTTCGTCCGGTTTTTCTTCGGAGAAAAAGTTCGTGTCGGCTGCCGTCCTTTCCGGCAGAAGCGGTGTGGTGTATAATACAGAAACAAACAGACGGCGGTTCCGCCTGAGAGAAAACCGAGGTGGCCCATGATATCCTACCCGATCCGCATCAATGGCGTCGATGTCCATGCGCAGTACACAGAGCAGGCGGTTCGTGCGATCTTCCTTCCCCTGCTTCAGAGACTGACCGATATGCAGAAAGAGAAAAACCGAAGAATTCTGGTCTTCCTGGCCGCACCGCCCGGTGCCGGCAAAAGCACGCTTGTCAGCTTCCTGGAACATCTTTCCCGGGAGCGTGAGGGGCTGTGTCCCCTTCAGGGAATCGGCATGGACGGCTTTCACCGGAGGCAGAGTGATCTCCTGCGTGCTACGACCCTTCGCGACGGGAAGCGCATCTCCCTTGTGGAAATCAAAGGAGCCCCCATGACCTTTGATCTGCCGCATCTGACCGACAGGATCCGCGAAATCGCCTCCGGCGCGGTCTGCGGCTGGCCTGTCTACGACCGTCTGCTTCATAACCCGGTCGAGGATGCCGTGCAGGTCCGGGCGAAGATCGTTCTGCTGGAAGGCAACTATCTGCTGCTCCAGGAAGAAGGCTGGGACCGACTGTCGGAGTATGCAGACTATACCATCTCCGTGCATGCCGACGAAGCGATGCTCCGGACACGCCTCATCGAGCGCAGGATTCAGACCGGCGTTGCCCGGGATGCCGCCGTCCGGTTTGTGGACTTCAGTGACATGCCGAATGTCCGGCTGTGTCTCAAGAAAACAAAGCCGGTGGATCTTTGTCTCCGCATCGATGAAAACAATGACTATCACGTGGAGCCTGCGCCTGTGTGATCTCCTTTCCCCTTGCTGCGGGCCGTTTGGGAATTCCTTTTCCGTGGCGCATGCCATGCGTGCTGCGCCATTTTTCCTGCCGGCTTTCTTGAATCCCCTGTGCTTTCATGCTATCATATCTCCGCAAAAGAATGGATCATAGACACTGACGCCAAAATGCCATACACATTTCGCCCGCTTCCCATTTCCTCCCCGGACAGGGCTTTTCCGCCGGGGAGCCAGTAAGGCCATCCGGAGAAATGCATATGGCATGAACGGACAAAATACGGTACAATGTAGGAAAGCACAAAGCGTGCAGAATTCACATGAAAAAGAGGGACGCAAGATGGGAAAACTCGTCATGGCATATTGGGACTGTCCATTCTGCGGCAGCACAGGCATACGCGGCGATGCGGTACAGTGTCCGAACTGCGGCAGGCCCCGTGGTGATGTGAAATTCTATATGAAAGATCACGCCGATCAGACCACCCGGAAAGAGGGCAGTACCGGCGACATTGAATACATCAGCGAAGAAAAGGCCAAAACCATCAACCGGAATCCGGACTGGTACTGTTCGTTCTGCAACACCCTGAACAGTGACAATGCCGCTTTCTGCTCGAACTGCGGTGCCAGCCGTGAAAACTCGGAGAGCAACTACTTTGATATTCAGAAGAAGAAAGAGGAGGAAGCCAGACGGGAGGCAGCGGCTGCCGCCCCGGCTCCGACAAGGACTGCGTCTTCCGGCGGAAAGCGTCCCATACTGCTCCTGATCGTCGCCGTCCTCGCCATTGTCGGCCTGTTTTCCTTCCTCAACAGCAACAAGACCAGCGGGGATCTGAAAGTCACCGCCCTCGCCTGGCAGCGCGATATCCAGATTGAAGAAAACATCCAGTACAGCGAGTCGGGCTGGACACTTCCCGCCTTTGCCGAGAAGACCAGCGAGCGGCAGGAGCTCCACCATTATGATCAGGTGCTTGACCACTATGAAAACGTAGAGGTCACGCGCTCCAGACAGGTTTTCGACCATTACGACACGTATTACACCTACGAGGACCGGGGCAACGGAACGTTTGAAGAGATTTCCCATTCTGATCCGGTCTACAGAACCGAGTATTATACGGAAACCGTCAGCGAACCCGTCTACGTTCCGGTTCCGCGCTATGCCACCAAGTATTACTACAATATCTGGCGGTGGACGCCGACGCGTACGGCCACGGCCTCCGGCACCGATCACAATACGGCATGGCCTGACACGAACCTGACAGAGAACGAACGTGAAGGAGATCGGGCAGAACTGTATGCCTTCACCGTTGAAAACAAGGACCATCAGCTGACGACCTACCGCCTTGCCGAGTCCGACTGGATGAACGTGAATGTCGGCGACGGCATGTACATCACTGCAAAGCGCACCGGAGCCGATG
>ONVN01000111.1 GCA_900321295.1 uncultured Eubacteriales bacterium | reverse complement strand
ACTTTTTTGGCGCACTGACAGCGTCCTATGGAAAGGAACAGATGGGTACCGGGCACGCTCCGATGCTTCTTGCTGTTATAACCATGTTTTTCGGACTGTTTGTGATTATCGCACTGAATCATCGCAAACTGAAAGGTTCTGTTCTCTATGGCATGCTGGCAGCCTCGGTGCTGTACTGGATCGGGGAAGCAGTGATCCTGAAAACGAATCCGTTTGAGAGCCTGAAAACCGCATCTTTTGTTCCGGCTTTCGGCGATATGGCTGCAACGACATTGTTCAAGGTGGATTTTGCCGGATTTGCTCAGATTGGCTGGTTTACAATGCTGACTCTGATTGTCACGTTCTGTATCATTGATATGTTCGATACAATCGGAACCCTTGTTGGCACTGCTTCCAGAGCGAATATGGTGGATGAAAACGGAAATATGCCTGGCATGAAGCCAGCGCTTCTTTCGGATGCTATTGGTACCGTTGCCGGTGCTCTGACCGGCACTTCGACCGTGACGACCTTTGTTGAGTCTGCGTCCGGTGTGGAAGCCGGAGGTCGGACAGGATTGACGGCAATTACGGCCGGTATTCTGTTCCTCCTGTGCATCTTTATTGCACCGATTGCCGCCGTTATTCCTGCCGCTGCAACTTCCTCTGCGCTGATCTATGTCGGCATTCTGATGCTGAGTAACCTGAGGAAAATCGACTTTGAAGATATTTCCCAGATGGCTCCCGTTGGCATTATGCTGCTTGCGATGCCCATTTCGGGGTCGATCGGTCATGGCATTGGTCTTGCACTGATCAGTTATACCATCATTCAGTGCCTGACCGGTAAGGCCAAGGAGGTATCTGTACTGACCTATGTACTGTCTGTCATATTCCTGGTCAAGTTCTTTGTTGCACTGTAAAGCAGGAACAGCATTTTTGAGGCATGGAACCCGGGCAGTAAACAGGACTGTCCGGTGAATGTTCAGATCATCCAAATAGAAAACTCTGGCAAACCAAAAGGATGCCAGAGTTTTCTTCTGGAAAAAAAACAGTCAGCAGGATGAGCTGATTCCAGTACGTCTTCATTTTACTTCCTAATCCTGGCTGCCCTGGTTCAAGAGAAGGACGACTGAAAGCTTATACGTTTTTTTCAGACCATTTAGAAAGCGCTGCAAGAAGAAAAGCGCGCATGCCATCTCCACGCCATTCATGATGTCCGTCATGGAAGGAATGCCGGACCTGTTCCGGAACACCAAACAGACGATATGCTTTCTGTGTGGTTTCCAGTTGCTCCACAACATTGGCCAGTCCCCGGCTTCCGGACAGCGGATCCTTTGCACCGCTTTCCACAAAGAATGGACGTGGAGCGATCAGTGCACCAAGGTCGCCCATATCAGCAGTCTCAAAAAAATGGGGAACATAATTACATGCACAGTTCTGAGGGAGCGCAATCAAAGCATCACGGACGCCATAAAAGTAGCCACTGGTGATGGCAGCATGAATGCGATCATCCAGCGCAGCAAACCATAATGTCTGCTGACCACCTCCGGACATTCCGGCACAGGCGATAAAACCGTTCACATCCGGAAGCGTGAGAAGCCAGTCTGTAAGCCGCATCAGATCCCATACGGCCCCTCCGATCACCGTTCTGCCAAAACTGAGTCCGAGCTGCATCAGCTCGCGGTGAGAATTGCCTTTTCGCTGCACCGCATCCTCTCCCTGCTCCGGGAATTCACGGCGGTCCCCGCTTCCACGCTCATCAGGACAGATCACAAGAAAACCATCTTCAAGAGCGTCCTGAATGAATTTCTTCTGTGAAAGCATTGCTTCAAGTTTCCCTCCGCCATGCCCGTGAGGAATGATGAGAACCGGATGTTTTCTGCTGCGGAGTACGCCATTGCTTTCAGGACGCATCAGATAGAAGGGCATGAAAACACCTGGTTCCGTCTGCAGTGTGTGATATTCTGCCGTAAAGCCTGCAGCCTCGTCTGTCGACAGGAAGGCATGATCCGGAGAACACGGAATACATGCGTTAAGGCCGGTAATATCCATCAAGCGATCCCTCAGAGCTTTTTTCCAGAGTGTGTACTCCTGGAGCGTTTCCGCATGAAAGGCGAATTCACGTTTCCCTGAGTCAAAAAGCTTGAGATAGTAATCCAGCATCGTATAATACATGGCTTTTTCCTCCTTTTCAGAAAAGAATGCTGACCGGTCCGATCAGGCCGGAAGGTTCCAGCGGCATGGTCATGGAAAGACTGTCGCGCATACGATGTACCAACGTGTTTGAAATGATTATTTCCAGCTGGTTGCGTCCGGGTTTCAGCAGTCTGCCCACAGAAAAGAGATAGGGTGGTGCAACACGGACACCTGCATGAACACCGTTGACAGATACAGAGGCTGTTTCATACACTTTTCCGAGTGAAAGCTGAATCCTGTTTGCACAAGCACATGCATTTGCTGCAGCATGCTCTGACCAGTCAAACGAAAGAGTGTAGCGCATTTTTCCGGAGAAGAAAGGGTAACAGTCCGGATGCGTGAGGTCGCAGAGTGCGGTCGCAGGAATGCTGTGAAATCCTTTTTCACCTGCTTCGCAAAGCTCAATGGTCCATCCCTGTTCGGGTAAAACCAGCTCCTGTGTGTGCCGGGGAGGAAGAGGCAGGTTATCGTCTGGCTGTGTATGTTCCAGAACCAGGATTTTCAATTCATATGGGGCGAGCGTCAGATGAAAAGTGTTCCCTTTTTCACATGACATGATTTCATTAAGCCATGGATCATACCAGAAAGCACCTTCTGTTTCAAAGGTATGGGTTACCTCAGTATCGAGACTGTTATAGGCTGCCTCGTT
>ONVN01000113.1 GCA_900321295.1 uncultured Eubacteriales bacterium | reverse complement strand
GTTTGCGGAATGGATTCTGTCCGTGCAGGAGCAGCCTCTGGAGATCGATTATCTGGTGCTGGCTTCTCAGGGCACCAAACCGGGCATTACCGAGGACAGCTTTGTGGATACGATCAAGCGTGAGCTGCGTGCTTTCGCGGGTTCGTTCGTGCAGGACTATAACGCCTTTGGTTCTGCAGAAGAAGGCGCAAAGCAGAAGAACATTACGGTGTGGCTGGCTGCCGGCCGTGATCAGGCGTACGCCATCAACCGTCTTGTTCAGGAAGACTTTACCCGTAAAACCGGCATCGGTGTCAACCTCCAGCTGGTCAGCGGTGCTCTTCTGAAAGCCACCATCGCCGGTCAGGGACCGGACGTGAACCTGTTCACCGGACGCGGTGAAGTTATGAACCTGGCTTTCCGTGAAGCCCTGACTGACCTGAGTGCCCTTCCGGGGTACGCAGAAACGGTCAGCAGTCTCAGATCTTCTGCTGAAGAACCCTATGCGTTCAACGGGGGAGTCTACGGCTTGGCCGAAACCCAGGACTTCATGATGATGTTCATCCGCGACGATGTTCTGACCGACCTGCAGCTTGAGGTGCCCGAAACCTGGCAGGATCTTCTGAACATTGCTCCGATTCTGCAGTCCAACAACCTTCAGATCGGACTCCCGTACATGCAGCTGGGCGGCGCCACGGTGATCAACAACGGCGTGGGCATGACGAGTCTGTTCCCGTCTCTCCTGCTGCAGATGGGCGGCAAGTTCTATACGGACGACTACAAGGCAACCCTGCTCAGCGAACCGGTTGCCAACTCGGCATTCCGTACGTGGACGGACTTCTATACCATGTATGACTATCCGCTGTACAAGGATGATTTTACCCGGTTCCGTACGGGTGAAATGCCGGTCATCATCACGACCTACAATATGTACTCCCGCCTCAAGGCAACGGCTCCGGAAATCGCAGGCAAATGGACCATGCATATGCTGCCCGGCATGCCCGGTGCGGATGGCAAGGTCAATCACGCCACGACAGCGGACGGAACCGCAGCGGTGATTCTGTCCAGCAGCCGGAACAAAGACGAAAGCTGGCAGTTCGTCCAGTGGTGGACCAGTGTCGAAACGCAGACAAATTATGCACGCGACATCGAATCGGACATCGGAACGCTGGGACGCTATACATCGGCGAACACAGCTGCCTTCGAGCTGTCCAACTGGTCACTCAATGAACAGCAGACAATGGATGCACAGTGGCAGCACGTGGTTGAACTACCGGAAATCCCTGGCGGATATTATGTGGCCCGCAACCTGGACAATGCTTTCAGGGCTGTGGTTCTGTCAGGAAACGATGCCCGTGAGAGCCTGTTCTACTGGACCAGTTCCACCAACGAGGAAATCGCGCGCAAGCGCCGCGAAATGGGGTTGTCTGAATGATAACGCCAAACGCTTCCAAAGCTGAAAAGATTGTCAACAAAGGAGGGTTGGCTATGAACCACGGACTGCTTGCGCAGATGCGGAAATACCGTGAAAGCTATCTGCTGATGCTGCCTTACCTGCTGTTTTTCACCGTATTTACGCTGATTCCCGTCATCGTTGCTGTCGTGATATCCTTTACCGAATACAACATGCTGACCCCTGCCAGGTTTGTGTTCCTGGACAACTATGTCCGCATGTTTCTGGAGGATAATGTCTTCCTGACGGCTCTGAGCAACATGGTCAAAATCGCCGTCGTGATTGGCCCGGTCAGTTATATCCTCTGCTTCTTCATCGCATGGGTAATCAACGACCTGAACAGAACGGCCAGATCCATCCTGACCACCCTGTTCTATGTGCCTGCCGTGGTCGGCGGTGCAGCATGGGCAGTGTGGCGCCTGCTGCTCAGCGGCGATCAGTATGGCCTGATCAACAATTTCCTCATGTCCCTGGGCATTATCTTTGAACCGGTGGCCTGGACGACGGAAGAATCGGCCATTCTCCCGGTTATCATCATTGTCCAGTTGTGGATGAGCATGGGTATCAGCTTCCTGTCCTTTATCGCCGGCATGCAGACCGTAGACAAGTCCCTGTATGAAGCAGGCATGATCGACGGTATCCGCAACCGCTTCCAGGAATTGTGGTATGTCACACTTCCGTCCATGCTTCCGCAGCTGGTCTTCGGTGCTGTCATGCAGATCATCTCAGCGTTCACCGTCGCGGATGTATCGGTTCAGCTGTGCGGCCTGCCGTCCACGAACTATGCAGGTGAAACGATTGTCACGCATATCATGGACTACGGCACGATCCGCTATGAATTCGGATATGCCTGCGCCATGAGCGTTGTGCTGGTGCTGCTGATGCAGCTGTCCCGTATGCTCGTCACCAAAATGCTCAGCAAAGTCGGATCGTAAGGGGGTGAAGGCATGCAGATCAATCTTAAAAAGATATTCCATAGACACGGCAAGGTGAGTATGAAGAACCGCCGTTCCAAGGCAGGCAACTTCTTCATGTTCCTGGGAATTTTCCTGCTGGCGGCATTCATGGCCTTCCCGCTGTATTACACGGTCATTCAGTCACTCAAGCCGATCGAAGAGATTTTCCGCTTCCCGCCAACGCTTTACGTGAACAGACCGACGTTCGACAACTACGGTGAGATGTTCCGCATCCTTGCCAATATGTGGGTTCCTCTCTCCAGATACCTGTTCAACACGCTGATGATCGCCGTGCTGGGCACCGGCCTGCACGTGATCCTCGCGGGCATGGCGGCCTACCCGCTGGCCAAGCATAAATTCCCGGGACGGAATCTGATTTTCGCCATCATCATGCTCGGTCTTATGTTTGTTCCGCAGGTAACCTTCGTACCGTCTTTCATCATCATTTCCAAGCTCGGCCTGCTGAACACCTACTGGGCACAGCTCCTGCCCACCATCGGCGTTTCTCTCGGTCTGTTCCTGATGCGTCAGTTTATGGAACAGCTGCCGGACGCTATGATGGAAGCCGGGAAAATCGATGGTGCAAGTGAATTCAGAATCTGCTTCCAGATTGTATTCCCGAGTGTCAAACCTGCCATTGTCACAGTCATCATCTTCCAGTTTATCAATCTCTGGAATCTGTCCGGCGGTGACGTTGTCTACAACGAAGAACTCAAAACGCTGACCCAGGCCATGTCCCAGATCAGCGCAGCCAATGCCTATGCCCGTTATGGTCCTTCCATGGCTGCTGCCGTCATCATGATGCTGCCTCCGATTCTGATCTTCATTCTGCTGCAGCGTCAGGTGATTGAGACCATGACGAGTGCCGGCATCAAAGGATAAGGGGAGGTGAAAGGATTGAAATCGGGAAAATTGCTGATCCTGATTCTGGTGCTCACGCTGATTCCCCTTGCGGGTTTCACGGATGCCGTCTATCCCTCCTATACCTACAATGAATGGGATGAGTCGGTCAGCACACCGGACGGGTATACGGTCTCAGCGACCATCCGCAGTACGCAGGTGGAAGGCGGCCCCTGGAAAGCACCTCAGGACCTGTGTGTGACGCCTCAGGGCAATATTCTGCTTGCGGATACGGGAAATGACAGAATCCTGGAGTATGACAGGAACTGGCATTTGATCCGGGAGATTACACAGCTGAAGGGCAAGAACGGTGCGGTCAGCGTGTCAGGTCCGAACGGCCTGCATGTCTCCCGCGACGGTCTGCTTTATGTCACACTCAAGGGCAGTGCCCAGGCGGTTGTCGCGCAGCTGAAGACCCTGGACGTGGAGCTTCTCATTGAGAATCCCAAGAATCCGCTTCTGGGGGATGACTTCACGTTTGCTCCTGCAAAAATCGGTGCAGACAATGCAGGCCGCATCTACGTGCTGAGCACAGGATGCTATTCAGGCTTCCTGCAGTTTTCACCTCAGGGTGAATTCATGGGATACTATGGTGCCAATAAAGTGGCGGTAACTGCCGAAGTCCTCCTGAACTATTACTGGAAGACGATCATGATGAATGAACAGCGGCAGAGCATGACCAGTATCCTGCCTGTGGAATACTCGAACCTGTACTGTGCTCCGGACGGTTTCGTATACGCGAGTACCGTGGCGACTTCCAGCCCGGTCAACCAGATCAAGCGCCTCAATCCGCTGGGCAACAATACCTATCTTGCACGCGGAGACAAGGAAATCAACTTTGGCGACGAAGAACTCGCGGTGACCTCCCAGGGTGCTGCCTCCAGCACACTGCTTCCCACCTTCGTGGACACTGTGGTCACGGACGATGCAGAATTCGTCTTCGCCGTGGACCGGTCCTACGGACGTGTGTTTGAACGCGACCGCACCGGCAACCTGATTGCCGTTTTCGGTGCTCTGGGCACGCAGGAAGGCACTTTCCGCCAGCCTGTGGCTCTGGACCTTCTGGACGGAAACGTGCTGGTTCTGGACACCGATAAAAACAATGTCACGGTCTTCGCACCGACCGCGTACACCACGCTTGTTCATCAGGCGGTCAGCCTTTACAATGCGGGTGAGTACGAGGCATCCCGCTCCCTGTGGAATGAGGTGCTCAAACGCAACAGCAATGCCGTTCAGGCCTATGCGGGTGTGGGACGCGCACTGCTCAAGGAAAACCAGCACGAGGAAGCGCTGAAGTATTTCCGTCTGGGCGACAGCCGTGAGGAATATTCCCAGACCTACCGTATCGTCCGCCTGAACCGCCTTCGCAGCGGTGCGGTGGGGGCGGTATGCATCGTTGCCGGTCTGGTCGTTCTGCTGAAGGTGCTGTCGTTTATCCGCAAAAAGTTCAGGAAAAACGACGGGCCGAAAGAAAAGTGGCTGACCAGGGTCTTCCGGAAGATGGGCATTCCAACCCACACGGTGTTCCCCAAGGCCGTTTTCCATCCCTTCCTGGGATTCCAGGAGATCCGGTTCGGAACGGAACCGACATCCCTGTGGGCTGCCTTTATCATTGTGATCTGCTTTGTGCTCGCGACGATTTACCAGTTTGTCGGCACCGGTTATCTCTTCAATTACAACAATATTGCAGATATTAACCTGTGGCTGCTGCTGGCAAAATCCCTCGGCGTTCTGGTCATCTTTATCGCAGCCCAGTGGTGCGTATCGATTCTGACCAATACGAGCGGCAGACTGAGGGATATCATCCTGACGGCCTGCTATGCGCTGGCACCTTATACGGCCGCCCTCTTCATCGGCACGTGGCTTTCCAACTATATGCTGATGGATGAGCTGTATGCGAACTACATCATTATCCTCGGTATGCTGTGGGGAATCGTCATTCTGCTGATCGGAACGATTACGGCGCACGAACTCTCCTTCGGAAAAACCATCGGTTTCCTGCTCCTGACGGTGGCAGGCATGGCGGTGATTGTCTTTATCGGCGTGCTGTTCTATACGCTGCTCGAGCAGCTGATCACCTTCTTCAGTACGCTGTATGTCGAAATTGTCTTCAGAATGTAAAGGAGGCGGTAAGATGCTGAAAAAAGGATTACTGAGCCTGCTGGCCGTCATCTGCCTGCTGCTTCCTGCCGCCGCCCTGGGTGAATGGATGAGTGTGGCCCAGAATGATCGGTTCATCCTCAACTATGATCCTGCAGAAATCCAGATCATGCTGCAGGACCTGACGACAGGGGCAGAATGGCGCTCGACGCCGGCGAATATCGCGGACGACAAGATCGCCTCGGGCATGAACAAGATCAACCGGCAGAGCGACCTGCTGATCACCTATCATAACCCGACCTTCGTCACCAATCAGGTCAACAGCTATACAGGCTCCATCAAAAACGGAGATTTTACCTGGAAGCAGATCGAGAATGGTGTCGAAATCCGGTACTTCTTCCCGAAACAGGGCTTCCTGATTCCGGTACGCTATGAACTGGAAAAGGACTGCCTGAAGGCTTCTGTGATCACCGGAGAGATTCAGGAAGATCTCTGGTCTCTGTCCGATGACCCGGAAACGGTTGCCAAGGCAGCCAACAACAAGGAAAAACTGTCCGTCATGACAATTTCTCTGCTCCCCTTCATGGGGGCTGCCGACACACAGGATCAGGGTTACCTTGTCCTGCCCGACGGCAGCGGCGCACTGATGCACTTCAACAACGGACGCGGCAATACGGCTTACTATCAGCAGGACGTGTTCGGCCGTGATGCCACCCTGAGCGTGAAGCGTGCAGCCACCAGAACCTACCAGCTCAACATGCCGCTGTTCGGTATGATCAAAAACGGGCTCGGCATGATGGCAGTGGTGGAAAACGGTGAGTACCAGGCTCAGCTGAATGCAGCCATTGCAGGCCAGCTGACCGGTTACAACAATGCCTACTTCACAGTGACCTACATCAATATGGAGAGCAATACCCTGATGGCAGGCTCCAACTCCAGCAAAACGGTTACGCTTGCCGCGAACACATTCCGCGACATGGGCGACTTTACCGTCAGGTATTATCTGCTGGACAAACAGGATGCCGACTACACGGATATTGCATCCCTCTACCGCAGTCAGCTGGGCCTTCGGGACCTGCAGGCGGATGAGGCACCTGTTGTACAGGTCAAGATGATCGGCTCCATTCCTTCCATCAAAACTTTTATCGGGATTCCCTACAACAGCGTGACCGTCCTGACCAGTTACAAGGATGCAGGAAAGGTGCTTGACGATTTCCATGCTTCCGGAGTGGACCGGCTTTCCCTGCAGTACATCGGCTGGTCCAAACAGTCGGTGCGCGGCAAAATCGTGACAGGTCTTGAGCTGGACAACCGTCTGGACGGAAAGAGCGGCTTTGATCAGCTGATGAAATCGGCGGATGCAGCCGGCGACCAGGTTTCGCTGACCGTGGATCTGTGCAACCTTTACAAGAACGGGAACGGCTTCTGGTCCCTGTTCTCAGCGGCAAACAACATTAACAGTACCGCCCGGCAGATGAATGAATACCTGATGAGTACCGGCGTGAAAGATCCTGCCGGAAAAACCTGGTATCTGCTCCGCCCGGACAAGGTTGTGGAAGCCAGTGAACGCACCGCTTCCGGACTGTCCGGCCAGAAATTCGGCCTCACCCTGAACGCACTGGGCAACACCGTCTATTCCAGCCTCGGCAAGAACGGCATCTCCAGAACGCAGGCAGGACAATACTGGCGCTCGGCACTGGAAAAGCTGTCCCAGAGCATTCCGTGGCTGGCGGCTGAAAAGCCCAATGCCTATGCCTTCCCGTTTATCCGTCAGGCAGACGATGTACCGCTGGCTTCCAGCCGGTATGATGTGATCGATGAAGACATTCCCTTCTACCAGCTGGTAACCCATGGCGCCTTCATTATGTACTCAGAACCTCTCAATGAATGGGGGAGTCTGGACGATGCCATCCTGCGCCTGGCCGAGTATGGCGTTTATCCTTCCTGGCGGCTGATTGCCCGTGATCCGGCACTGCTGTCCGGCACGGACGGTGCAGACTGGTATTCCACTTCCCTGAGCGCATGGTATGACGACGTGATTGACGTCGACGTCCGTCTGAAGGAACTGGGACGCTATGCAGCCATGCGGATGGTCAGCCATGAGCGGCCTGCAAAGGATGTCTCCGTCACCACCTATGAAAACGGCGACCGGGTGTATGTGAACTACGGAACGAAGGACGTCACCGTCCAGAACGTCACGATCCCTGCCCGGAGCTTTACGATCAAGGAGGTGGACTAAATGAAGATTGGCTCGAAAATCGGTTATGAGACGAAACGGAAATGGTACGGTTTTACATTCATTCTTCCCTGGCTGATCGGATGTATCCTGTTCTTCATTTCTCCACTGTTCCAGTCCTTCCGCTATGCCTTCCAGTCGCTGGAGGCAACGCCCACAGGGTTTGCGGCGACAGAAGTCGGCCTGGAGAATTTCCAGAGCCTGCTGTTCAAGGACACCACGTTCCTGCCGAGTCTGGTAGGTTCGCTGGGTGACCTGATTCAGGTGCCGCTGATTCTGGTGTACAGTCTGTTCTTTGCCATTCTCATCAAAGGCAAGTTCCCCGGCAGAACCTTCATGCGTGCCGTGGCCTTCATGCCTGTCATCATTGGTTCCGGCGTGCTGATGCAGATCCTGAAGGAAGATGTTTTCGCCTCCGGCGCACGCGGCGGTTCTGCAGACACCTACCTCTTTGCTGCGGGAAATATTCCTGCCCTGCTCAATGCGATGGGCATGGGAAGCGGCGTGATCAATTTTGTCAACACAGTCATCAGCCGCGTTTTCGACCTGACCTGGCGTTCCGGCGTACAGATCATGCTGTTCCTGGCCGGCCTGCACGGAATTCCGGATTACCTGTATGAAGCTTCTTCTCTGGAAGGCGCGGGCGGATTTGCCCAGTTCTTCAAGGTAACCCTCCCCATGCTGACGCCAATGATTCTGCTGAACACGATCTATTCGGTGATCGACATGATGAACGACTATGGAAACGCGATTATCCGAAGCATCAACAACACGATGTTCAGCCTGTTCAAATTTGGCTATGCCAGTGCCATGTCGATACTGTATTTCATCGTCATTATTGTAATTCTGGGCCTGGTCGCCTTGCTGCTGCGCCGGTTCATCATCTATCAGGAATAAGAAGGGAGGCGGCTAAAATGACAGCTAACGTAAAAACACGGTCCAAACACCGAATGGACATGAAAACGCGCCGCAGAAAGATCGGTCATGTAATCGGCCGGATTCTCTTCTATGTGCTGTGTGCCTGCCTTGCCTATCAGCTGCTGTATCCGGTGCTGTACATGTTCTCCATGGCTCTCCGGAATCCGTCGGATATCAACGATCCGTCCATTGTCTGGATTCCCAAGAACTTCACACTGGATAACTTTGCTGATGCACTGAAATCCATGAACTACTGGAAAGCTTTCAGTGTCAGTATTACCCTGAGCATTGTCTGCGGATTCTTCGATGTGTTCTCCTGTGCCATGGCAGGCTATGGGTTTGCACGGTTCAAGTTCCCCGGCAAAAATATCCTCTTCCTGATTGTGGTCTTCACCATCGTGGTTCCGTCCCAGACTCTGATTCTGCCGCTTTATTCCAGATGGCGCTATGCGAGCTTTGCGGGTCTGGTGAAACTGCTGACCGGCCAGGAATCCATGAACCTGATCGGCACGCTGTGGCCCATGATCATTCCTTCCGCTCTTGCCATGGGTGTCCGCAGCGGCCTGTATATCTTCATCTACCGGCAGTTCTTCAAGGGCCTGCCGGTGGCACTGGAGGATGCAGCGTATATTGACGGTGCCGGTCCGTACCGCACCTTCTTCAGCATCATGCTGCCCAATGTCAAGAACGCCATCATCACCGTGTTCCTGTTCTCCTTCGTCTGGAACTGGGGTGAATACTATCTGACCAAGCAGTTCCTGGGCTCCGAAAACCGTTCCATTATGACGGCACTTTCCATGCTGCGTATGGACCTGTCCCAGGTATCCGCGCTGGCCGGCGTCCAGCTGGGAACCAACCCGGAGAAAATTGTTACCAGAATGCAGGCAGGCTGCTTGCTGACAGCCGCGCCGATGCTGATCGTGTTCATCTTCACGCAGAGATTCCTTGCGGACTCCATTGAACACATTGGCATCAAATAATCCACCGGATCCAAGGCATCATGCCTGATCAATACACGTCTTTTTTAGGAGGTAATCACATGAAAAAGATCCTGTCCGTTGTCCTTTCACTGGCGATGCTCCTGAGCCTGCTGGCTGTTCCTGCCATGGCTGAGGATACCATCAACATCATCTGGTACAACACCGAAGACACCTACAAGAACAATGTTGCTGCCAATCCGGACGCTTTTGATCCGGTCTGGAGCGTCATTCCTGAATTCGAAGCTGCTACCGGCGTCAAGGTGAATGTCATCGCCGTCGAATGGGGCGACATGATCAACACTGCTGCCACCCGCGTGGGCAACGGCGAACCCGTGGACCTGGTTCAGGCCAATGACCAGTCCTTCCCGGTTTATCCTGCCCGCAAGATTGTTCAGCCCATTGCCCAGTATCTGGATCTGAGCAAGGATTGCTTCTATGACAGCGTGACCAACGCCTTCACCTTCGGTGGTCAGGCATATGCTGCCGGTAACGACGTTTCCCCGCTGGTTATGTATTACAACGTGGATATGTTCGAAGCCAACGGCGTCGACCTGCCCCGTGATCTGTATGAAGCCGGCGAATGGACCTGGGAAAACTTCCGCCGCGTGGCCAAGGAACTGACCGCCGATACCGATAATGACGGCGAAGAAGACCAGTTCGGTTTCGGCTACTGGGATACGGACTATGTTTCCTTCCTGGCATCCAACGGCACCAGCAACCTGATCTACAATGAAGACGGCACCATCTCCACCGGTTATCTGACCGAAGCCGGCACCCAGACCATGACCTTCCTGCAGGAATGCTACACGGTTGACAAGTGCATGTGGCCCAACAGCGGCGACGACACCTTCACCTCCGGCTGGAGCAACGGCAAGCTGGCCATGACCCTTGAATTTGCCTATGCCATCCTGAACAAGTCCGCCAACGGCGAACTGCCCTTCGAAGTGGACTGGGTTCCCATGCCTCAGGGCCCCTCTGGCGCTGGCGACACCTGCCTTGCCGGCGTAACCGGCTGGTGCATCGGCATCACCTCCGCACTGCCTGAAGCTGCTGCCAAGTTCATCGAAATGAGCGCTGAAATGAAGCTCGCCAGCGACAACAAGGTCAACATGGAACGCTACGGCGAAGCCAATGTGACCAAGATGAACGAACTGGCCGGAAAGGCTCACTTCGTGCCGATCGGCATTGACCAGTACTGGGATAACAACTATACTGTGTTCACCGGCCTGCGCTCCAATGAGCCTGTTGTGAACTTCCTGACCAAGGCAGAAGAACAGATCAAGGCTGGTTATGAATCCACCATGAGCAACTGATCGAAGTGACAAACGTATAGATTCCCATCCACAGCGGAGCCACTGCAGACAGCAGTGGCTCCGCACCATATCATGAGAAGGAGGAGCAGACATGAAACTGCGCAAATTGCTTGTCTCTCTTGGAACGGTGATCTTCCTCATCGTGAATCTTGTAGGCGGTGCCGCCGGTGAAGTGCTGCTCCATGAAACGATGAATTTTGCAACCAGCAGTTCCTGGGATATCCATCAGGCAGAATACACGGTTTTTGCCAAGCCCCCGAAGGGGTGGGTTGGCGATGTCATGCCCATGGCAGGGGATGAGGAATCGGGTGAGCTGCGCCTGTTTTATCTGCAGGACTGGCGTGACGGCGCACCGACCTACCATCCGTTCCACAGCTTTGTGACCCGGGATTTTGTTCACTATGAGTATCTGGGTGAAGCAATCCCGACCACAAACGTTGACCATTATGACATGGCCCTTGGAACCGGCTCGGTGACAAAGATCGGGGATACCTATCATGCGTTCTATACCGGGAACAATCCTCGTTTTTTCAGCAAGGGCAAGCCGCGGGAGTATATCCGCCATGCCATCAGTCAGGATGGCGTGCACTTCACAAAACTGGAAGAAGAGACGTTTACATCCTCTCCGGCTGAGGGATACAGCACGGAGGATTTCAGGGATCCTTTCCTCTTCCACAACGAGGAGAGCGGGGAATACTGGCTGCTGATCACGACGGTCCGGAACGGCAGGGCCGCCATTGCACGTTATGCATCCCGTGACCTGTCTTCATGGGAACTGAGGGAACCCCTGCTTCTGCCCGGTACGACCAGCTGTGAATGTCCCGATCTGTTCAAATGGGGGGACTGGTGGTACTGCTTCTATTCCACCGACTGGGTGACCCGGTATATGCGTGCTCCTTCCCTGGAGGGACCGTGGGAACATCCGCCCATGGAAGCTTTTGACAGCCATGCGTTTTATGCTGCCAAGACAGGCGTTCTGAACGGAAAGCATTACCTGTGCGGCTGGATTGCCACACGCGGCGGTTATTCCGGAGAATTCTCCGATACTTCCGCATGGGACTGGGCCGGCAACCTGGCGGTGTATGAACTGGAACAGGACCCGGAAGGATGGCTCTCCATTCATCTGCCGGAAACCATCCGTGAAGCATTTGGGGAACCGGTTCCGCTCAACGGCCAGCTGCTACTGGCAGAGGGCAGTGCGGAAGGAAACCGGGTGACCATCTCTGCCGACCGCGACGGGGGCGGCGTTGTGTTTGAAGCACTCCCGGACAGGCCGGTTCTGATCTCCACCGATGTCACCATCTCCGAAAATGCACGCGGTGCCGGTTTCTCCTTCGGCGGGGCCAATTACTACCGCGCACTGGCGGTGGAGCTGGATATGAAGTTCGGCCTGCTGCGCTATGATTCATCCATTGTGGCAAGAATGCGGTACAGCGTCGAGAGCAGCCATATCAGCCGGAAGATTGACACGGAAAAGAGAAGCTATCATCTGGATGTCCTCATCGACAATGATGTGGCGGTCTTCTTCCTGGACAACCGGGAGGCCCTGTCCACACGGATCTACCGGATGCCCGGCATGCCGTGGGGTGTCTATGTCAGTGACGGCGAGGCGTGTTTCGACAACCTGACCATGCGTATTCTGGAAAAATGAAATAGATGAAGGAAATCAGTCAGACGCTGGCAGATGCCAGAGGGTATATCGAACAGAACCTGGGAAAAGCAGACTCCCGTTACCGGCCCCGCTTCCATGCGGTTCCCCCGGTCGGATGGATGAATGACCCGAATGGCTTCTTTTATGACGGGGAATGGTATCACCTGTTCTACCAGCACTATCCCTATGAGGCCAGATGGAATGACATGCACTGGGGACACTGGCGTACAAGGGATCTTGTCACCTGGGAGAATCTCCCGGTCGCCATGGCACCGGACATGCCCTGGGATGCATGCGGATGTTTTTCCGGAACGGCCCTTCCGGACGGACGCGGCGGTGCGCATATCCTGTATACAGGCGTCAGCGACCACATGGAACTGCAGCAGCAGTGCTATGCTTCCTTTCACGGGGAAACCATGGAAAAAGCAGTTTCCAATCCGGTCATTCCTTTCACCCTGCTTCCGGAAGGCTATGTCCGCAGAGATTTCAGGGATCCCAAGCTCTTCAGAACATCGGACGGATACCGGGCTGTCATGGCTGCTAAACATACGGAAGGCGGAAGACTGGTCTGCTTTTCATCCGCCGATCTGGAGCACTGGACCTGCAGCGGCGTTTTCTGCCCCACAGAGGGCCTGATGCCGGAATGTCCGGACGTCTTTCTGCTGGGAGGAAAAACGGCGGTTCTTTACTCGCAGGTTGCAGGAGACCGTCCGGTCCCGGAAAACCGGCATCCTGTGCTGTATGCACTGGGATCAATGGACGCTGCGTGCACCCGTTTTGAACCCGGAGCCTGGAAACAGCTTGATTACGGCCGGTCCTGCTACGCGACGCAGACCTGCGAGGGAGCAGACGGCGAAAGAATTGCCATCAGCTGGATGGCTTCCTGGACGGCCCGCTATCCGACAGCATCTTCTGCGTACGGCTGGAGCGGAATGATGTCCCTGCCGCGGGTGCTGCATCGGGAGGGAGACCGGATCCTTCAGTCACCGGTCCCCGGACTGAAATCGCTGCGGAAGGAAAAAGCCAGCTTCATCACGGAGCTGAACAACAGCAGGACCTCGTTTCCCGGCGTGGGAGCAAGGCATGCTGAAATCCATCTGTCTGCCGATGTTTCCCGGGCAGAGGAGATGGTGCTGAACGTGATGGAAGATCCCGACGGAAGTGTCGTCCTGCACTGGAAGCAGGGTGTCCTGCATATGGAAGGCCGCTCTGTCCTGCTGGACAATACGGACGCCATCTCCATGCCGCTTCCGGCGCAGCAGGGCCGGATTGAAATGACCGTGTATGTGGACAACTGTATCCTTGAAATTTTTGCGGGCGGAGAAACCATGAGTGCTCTTGCTTTCCCCGGCGGGGAAGTGTATGATATGTCCGTTTGCGCCAGAGGGACAGCACACGTGGAAATCGACTGCTGGAAACTGGCTTGAACGGAAGCCGGCAGCGTTCAAAAGGCAATGCCTGCATCCGGAGCCGTCTGAAAGGCAGGCATCCACCCAATCTGAAAGAATGAGGTCAAAATCGATGGTGAATTACAACCTGATCTTTGCCAGAGCCTACGAAAAAGAGGAGGCCAGCAAGATTCCTGCATCCTCCCGCCCCATTTTCCATCTCACACCCTGGATCGGATGGATGAATGACCCGAATGGCTTCTCCTACTATCACGGGCAGTATCATATGTTTTACCAGTATCATCCCTATGACACCGAATGGGATGCCATGCACTGGGGGCATGCCGTGAGCCATGATCTGCTTCACTGGACGCACCTCCCGTGCGTTCTGGCTCCGGAATCTCCGTATGACTCCTTTGGCTGCTTCTCCGGGAGCGCCATGGAGCTTCCGGACGGCAGGCAGCTCCTCATGTATACCGGTGTGCGCAAGGACGGCGGCTATAAGGGCAAAGATTACCAGACCCAGTGTCTTGCCGTGGGGGATGGGCTCAATTATACAAAGTATGAGGGAAATCCGGTTCTGGATGCCTCGGACCTTCCTGCGGACCTCAGTCCCCATGATTTCCGTGACCCCAAAATGTGGCGGACAAAGGATGGATCTTATCGCTGCGTGATCGGGGCACGCCGCATGGATAAGCGCGGTGTTCTGCTGCTGTATGGCAGTGAGGACGGTTTTTCCTGGCATTTTGAAAGCATTCTCGCGGAAAATGACGGACGTTTCGGCCTGATGTGGGAATGCCCGGATTTCTTCCCGCTCGATGGAAAAGACGTGCTCTTTGTCAGCCCGCAGGACATGCTGCCGGAGGGCTTCGAGTATCACAACGGCAACGGAACGGTCTGTCAGATCGGCCGGTTTGATGAAGAAACCAAACGCTTCCTGCCGGAACATCATCAGGCCATCGATTACGGCATCGATTTCTATGCGCCGCAGACCATCCTGACGCCGGACGGCAGACGGGTCATGATCGGCTGGATGCAGAACTGGGACACCTGCAAGATGACCGGCTATGAGGAGCGTCCCTGGTTCGGACAGATGACACTGCCCCGTGAGCTGTCCATCCGCAGCGGCCGTCTGTATCAGCAGCCCATCCGGGAACTGTCCCTTTACCGCGGACAGAAAGTGGAATACAAAAACGTGCATGTCTCTGACCGGAAGACACTGGACGGCATCGAAGGCCGCAGTATTGAAATGGATATCCGGATCCGTCCGGAAGATGCGGAGAAACCGTATCTGAAATTCATCATGTACTTCGCCCAGGATGACAAGTATTATTCCATGCTCAGCTTCCGTCCCCATGAATCCCTGCTGAAGATCGACCGCAAATTCTCGGGTTCCCGCAGGGCGTACATTCATCAGCGCCGCTGCCTGGTTGCCCAGAAGAACGGTGAAATTCATCTGCACGTGATCCTGGACCGGTTCAGCATTGAAATCTTTATCAACGATGGCGAACAGGTCATGACGGCGACCATTCTTACGGATGCGGATGCCAGGGGCATCTCGTTTGAGTCAGACGGTCATGCCGTGATGGACATTACAAAGTACAGCCTGTTTGATGGGCAGTAAGCGAAGCCTGTTCCCTGAAAAACAGCAGGCCAGGCAAAAGAGATCCGATCTGTGAACGACAGACCGGATCTCTTTTTGTCTGCGGGCCTTTTGCCCGCCTGCAGGCAGAAACCAAAAAACGGACCGGAAGCAGGCTTCCGGCCGCGCAGGGGAACGGGGAAAACGATGCATTATTCAGCGAGCTTTGCAAGAACGTCGGCCTGTGCCGGAACGCTGGAAATACCGCCGTGTTTCTGGGTGGACAGGCTGGCTGCCGTACAGGCGAAACGGACGATTTCACGGAGTTCCTGTTCCGTGACCTCCGTGGGCTTTTTGCCGAGGGCGAGGAAGCGGCTCATGGCACTTCCGCCAAAGATATCGCCGGCGCCGGTGGTATCCACCACATGGATGCCGGACGGACTGGAGACGAGGACCTCACAGGAAGAGGTGGCGGCAAAGCAGCCCTTCGGGCCGAGGGTCGTATAGACAAGGGAGACGCCGTATTCATGAAGAAGCTTGTGAGCGCCTTCGGCAGGTGTCAGTCCCCACAGGAAATCAACTTCCTCATCGCTGATTTTGACGATGTCCGCCTGATGAAGACTCCATTCAATCGCCTCACGCGCAGCGTCTTCCGTTTTCCAGAGGGGCTTGCGCAGATTGGGATCCAGGCTGATCAGTACGCCTGCATCCTTTGCAGTCTGGATGGCCCGCCGTGTGGCAGATGCTGCCGGCTCATCGGTGAGGGAAAGCGTGCCGAAGTGGAAGACTCGGGCCTGACGGATCAGGGATTCATTGACTTCCTCCGGACGAAGGCAGGTATCGGCACCGGGCTTCCGGGCAAAGCTGAAATCCCGGTTTCCGCTCGCATCGAGGGAGACGAAAGCCATGGTTGTGAAAGAAGCGGGGTCTATCAGAACACCGGTGGTGTCAATGCCGGCGGACTGAAGCGTGTTTACCAGCAGACGGCCGAACATATCGTCTCCGACTTTGCCGATCATGGCTGTGGAACAGCCGTAGCATTTGAGAGCAGCCAGAAAATTGCCCGGTGCGCCGCCCGGCTGGGCTGCAAGTACGGGATAACCGGCTTCATTCTTGGACTGCGGGGCAAAATCGATTAAGAGTTCCCCTAATGCAACAACATCAATCATGCTGAATCTCCTCCTTTTATGATCCATATTATATACCAAAACTTTGCTGAATTAAATGAGTTCTGCCATCATTTCCGCTTCCCTGCGAGGCTTTTCCTTCCATGGGGATTGTGCTATGATGCAGAGCAGGGAATGAACGGATCACATCATCGGCAGGAAGTTTCTTCAGCAGCCGATGACGGAACAGGAGGGATGCCCTCGTGCTGGAAAAAGAAATCCGGAAAGCATTGTCCGGGTATCCGGAGATCCTTTATGGATTTGCGGATCTGTCCTGCAGTCCCTGGAAGGAATCCTATCCTTCTGCGCTGGTACTTGCTTCTCCCTACGGCGGACAGCTTGCGCCGGACGATTATACGGAAGAACGATTTGAACAGGGAATTCAAAGTGCAAAATGCCGGCTGGAAACCGTTGAGGCCGAAATCGAACAGATTCTGCAAAAGCATCAGGTGAAGTACTGGTTTCCTCCGGCTGCACAGGAAAATGAAACAGAACTCCGTGCCCTGTTTTCCTTTAAATCGGCTGCAGCCCGGGCCGGAATCGGATGGTTTGGAAAGAATGATGTCATCATTACCGAAAGATACGGCCCCAGAGTCCGGCTGTCCGCCGTTCTGATCAACGGGATCTTTGCCTATGGCGAGCCGGTTACGGAGGGAAGGTGTCCGGAGGACTGTACAAAGTGTATCGATATCTGTCCCTGCAAAGCACTGAAGAACCAGCAATGGAGCATTGAAAAGGACCGGTCCGAAATCATTGATTATCAGAAATGCAATCAGATGCGGAGCGCCTTTATCCAAAAACTCAGCCGCAAGCATGTATGCGGACTGTGCATGGCCGTCTGTCCTTTCGGGCGTCCCGAAAGCCGGAACGGATCATGATCAGCAGAAAATGGAATTCGCGGGAAGAATTGCTTTGAAGCTGTCATTTTATGTGCGAGAGGGAGGGGCCGGGTATGAACTATTTTGTTGAAGGATTACAGGGAAGCGGCAAGAGCACACTGGTCCGGAAACTGGCGGAAAGGAAACCCGGGCATGTCGCGGTTCGGGAAGGCGAATATTCTCCGGTTGAGCTTTCCTGGTGCGCCTGGGTTGAGGATGATCAATATCAGGGAATCCTGGAAAAGTACCCGGACCTGCGTCCGCAGATTGAGGAGCAGACGTTTTCTGAAGGATGCAGAAAGGTGATCTGCTATACGAAGGTTGCCACGGAGAACCGTTCTTTCTATCAGGACCTTGAGCAGTATGAAATTTACAATAACCGGATTCCCCTGGACGAGTTTCAGTCGGTTGTGCTGACGCGCTATAAAGCATGGAATTCGGATTCGATGATCTTCGAGTGCTCCCTGTTCCAGAACATCGTGGAGGATATGATCCTGTTCCGGGAGGCGTCAGATGAGGAGATTCTGTCCTTTTACCGGCGGATCCGTGAAGCGCTGGCGGGGAAAGAATACCGTATTGTTTATCTGAAGGCAGAGGATATCCGGGGAAATCTTGCGGCCATCCGGAAAGAAAGATCGGACGCACAGGGAAACGAAGTCTGGTTCCCGATGATGATGGGATTCTTCTGCGACAGTCCTTATGGAAGATCCCGCGGCCTGAAGGGGGAAGAGGACCTGATCCGTCACTTCATGCACCGGCAGAATCTGGAATTACGGATCTGCAGGGAAGTATTCCCGGAGCAGAGCGTCGTCATCGCATCAAAGAATTACTCGGAAGAAGAGCTTACATCCCTTTCATCCCGGTGAAAACAGAAGACGGGAAAACCGGATTTGCAGTCTTACGGCGATGCAGCGGAAAACACGGTCTATCCCTGATGCGAGGTCCGGGAACGAAGACAGGCATTCCGGTTGTCCGGGTTCTATGGAATCCTGCCGGAAAAAAGAAAAAATGGCATGCCGGAAAACATGCCGCCGCGGTGTGAAACCTGCGAAACGCAGGAACCGATACAAAGGGTCATGGAAAGAAAAACAAAATGTCATCCTGTACCCCGCAGGGGTCCACAGGATGCCATTGCTGTATCATAAGGTGAAAAACTGGCAGGGAAGCCGGAATACAGCTGGCCCTGTCTTCAGAGAACACAGCACAGTGCTGCTTTCTCCGCATTCAGAACATTCCTTCTGGCTGTTCTCAGGCCCATGCGCCGGTGAGCCGCATCACGATGACCATGACCGTCATGACCGCAGCCATGCCACCCATCATGCACATCATCATCTTTCTTGAGTGCCTGGCTTCTTCCGCTTTTTCTTTTCTCTTCTGTTCAGCGATCTCCACTGCATGTTCCCGGTTGTAACGGATTTTGTCGGCGGTCTGGTTAAAGAAGGTTTTGGCAATTCCATGAATTGTCCCGGCCATCGTGTCCGGTGTTTCTTCTTCTATTTCAACCTCAGCCCCGCAATAAGGGCAGAACCTAACCTGTCTGAGCTGGTCAATCTCCAGCGCTGCTCCACAATTTTTACAATTCATAATCCACGCCTCCTCTGCGTTTTTCCGATATTCTTAAAATTTCTTTCTGCCGTAACGGCTTCTGTAAATTGTTGTTGTTTTGCTGCGGACCGTTCATTCCGGCCTGCACATTTTGATACGGGGAACAGAGAAGGATGGCAGTTCGAAATACATTTTTTCCGGCTGTTTTTCCGGTTGTTTTTGAACCTTTTTTGGAAAGAATCAGCATCCGCAGATCCGTTCGCCGAAGAGGTTTCAGCAACAGAAAACGCGTCGCAGAAAGCGGCGCGCTGTTTGCTTTTGTGTTATTCGGTCTTCCGTCGTTCAAGGGCTTTCATCACGGCAATGTCCGTCTCCCTATTTGCTCTGCGCGTACAGCCAGTCCCGTACGGCTTCCAGCTTATAGGCATAGTCGAAAGAGGTCATGTGCTCGCCTGCACCGCCGCCGGAACTCTGACCGTCCGCCAGCGTTGTTCCGAGGGTAAAGGTGACAAAGTTTGCCTTGCAGCCTTCGGAAAGCATAACGTTCACGGCAGCATTCTGTGTTTCTGCAGCATCCTGTGCGCTCCATTCCTCATGGCTGTAGGCAGCGCCGTCGGCTTCGAACAGCTCAAGCAGATCAGCCTGTCCGGCGGACGCTTTCGGATCACCTGCAGATACGATGTAGAAGAAGTTCTCATCTTCGAGTGTATTCAGCAGACGGGTGTCCCACTGACTGCCGACAAACAGATACGCGGCAAAGAAATCCGGATAAGCCACGCTCAGATGGAAAGAGGTCATGCCGCCCATGGACTGACCTGTGGTATACAGGCGGTCCGTGTCAATCGACCAGGTTTCGCAGAGCGACCGGATCAGGCGGACAGCGATGTCAATCTGTGCGGAATGGTCGAAGTTATCATCCACAACCGTATCCGTAAAGATGGGCACCATCACAAAGGATGGATGCTTGGCCTGCTCGGCGTCCGTCGCCCAGATCAGGCCGCCCCATCCCTGCGTGAGGAAATAGCTGCTGTCTCTGCCCACAGCGCTGGAATCCGGAATGAACTGGAGCAGCGGATAGGACTGGTTTTCGTCATAGTTTTCCGGCACATAAAGATAATATTGCAGGCTGGTACCTGTTTCTGCGTCTTCAAAGGTCAGAAGCTGAAATTTCGGAACGATCTCAGCAATCATGGTCTGGAGCTCCGTGTCACCGGATTTGTCAGTTCCTCCGCCGTTTCCGCCACGCATACCGCCATTGCCGCCAGGCCTTCCGTTGCCTCCGCGGCCTCCCTGGCCTTCGGCCGTCGCGATCCCGGTTGTGAACAGGAGTGTAAGAGCAAGAATGACAGAAAGCATTTGTTTCATAGGAAAACCCTCCCGATTGATGATCGATATCCGGTCTTACGCTTTCGCTGCTCGATATCATGCACAGATTAACACGGAAAGGTAAAATGTGCTTGAAAAGAATGTGAATGAAATGTGTTCATGTCATCCGGAAGCGTTGTTCTCACAGCTGGCCGCGGGGCCGGGCGGCATCCCGCACAGGAAAGCTGTACCCGGACAGCCTGACGGAGGAAGACAAATCCTTTCTGCCTTTGATCCGCATCTGTTTTCCCAGGCCCGGCGGATAAACATGAAAGACACAGACGATCCTTTCTGTCCGGAGCATGCGAATCCGCAGGGAAAGCATGTGAAACCGGATCGGCCGGAAATGGAATCCGGTGTATCAGGAAGAAAGAGAACTTTTCTGTTCCTGCCGGAATGGAGACGGCAAGCTGATTCGTTTTGTTGAGAAAGGGGATGATAAACCGTGCGGAGAACCATCGCAGCCATTCTTTTCCTCCTCCTCTTCTGCACTGTGGGTTCCGTGGCGGAGGCAGGTTCCGGATTTTCAGCAGAAAAAGATGCTTTTGAAGAGATTTACTCCCATTATGCAGGAAAAGAAACCGTCCTTTCCGATCAGCTGCAGATAATCGCGAACAACGTGAATTTCCGGAAGACGCCGGGGGGAGACGTGCTTGGCCGTCTGCAGGGGGGAACCGTCCTGGAGTGTCTGGAGGAAACGCAGTACAAGGGAAAACTCTGGTACCATGCACGTTCTGCCGCGTATGGAGAAGGATATGTCCTCTGTTCTTTTGCGAAACCCGTTTGGGATCACTTGGATTACTGGCCATCGTTTGATTCCGGAAATGTGCTCTCGGACAATATGCTCCTTTTCGCCTATTGGATGGGAACCTACCAGCTGGATCACGGGCTTTCCGTCATTGAGACGGTCGGAAAGGACAGACAGCTGAACATTGCGCCGTTCACGGTTCGCGGGGATGCATCCCTTATTCCGGATGACATGAGGATTCAGCTGGCGCTCAAATTGTTTGAATATGGCTTTATCTGCAGAAACGCCTCCTATGACTTGCTCAAAGATGCATCCCGTACTTTCGAGGAAAAGGACAGGACGGCTTCCGATGTTTTGAACAGGCATTACGGCACGGACGATCTCTGGAAGATCATACTGGGACAGTCTGTCGTAACCTGGATTCATGAAAATGACCTGCATGCCGGAAATGAAGGCCCCTGTTCGGGACGGGACCTCATGCTGACCGATGCGGTGCTGCAGAAGGTCATCGGGGAATACTGAGTGCGGATGAAAAGCAAACCCGGAAGTTTGCTGCTTTGTCTTTTCTTTTCCAGCAGGGCTGGAATCGCAATGTGAGACATTTCCTTTGGGAAGGGGCTGCCGGTTCATGAAAAAGGCATTCTGTCTGGTATGCACACTGATGTTCGTCCTTTCGGGTTTCTGGAAAACCGCACCGGCGGAGGAACTGCCGAGGAATTATGCAGAAGCGATGCTCCTGACAACGGTTTCGGAGGACAGGGGTGAATTCGGCGCGGTGGGCTATGAGGTCCTGGGGCAGAAAAAGAAGGGACGCGAATGGTCTCTCTATCTTGCGGCCGCCGTGGGCCGATACGGGTATATGGGAGGATACTGTACTCAGTTTTCGGGCTGGAGCGGCCCGTGCACCCTGGTCTTTCAGAAGGTGGACGGAACCTGGTTCCCCAAGGAAATTCTGCTTGTGGAGGATTACAGCGAAATCCCGGAAATCATGCCGAAAAACATGGAGAAGAAATTCCTGCAGGGCAGGTTTTCCGAGAAGAAAATCCGTCAGATGCTGCAGGATTCGATTGATCGGTTCCGCCGCAGCGACAGACCCATGGGCAGTTATGCACAAGCCGGCGGAGAACTGCCCGGGATCCTTACAGTTGCGGCCAATATGCTGATTGCCTTCGACGACCCGTGGCCGGCAGGCTGCACCACCGTGGAAAGGGTGGAAGATGATCAGCGGATGCTTTATACGAAAACATGGAGTCCGGATGAAGGCGTGGAAGAAGAACTGGAAACGGTCTTTGAGGATGTGCCTTACCCGTATTCCTGGGGCGGGACGACCGGAACAGAAACCTTTGTGAAAACCCGGCAGGAAGACGGAAAAGTTCTGGAGACCATTACGGCCCATGCATCGCTGAACGATTTGAAAGTTGTGCTCCAGGACGCGTATGGCTCCATCACCTTTACCCTGCCGCTGATCATGACCGAAAATCATTATCCGGAGTATCGGCAGCCAACGGTTACCTGTCAGGGCAGCTGCCGGATGAATGTGGAAGTCTTTGAAAGATACCTGGCGCAGCTGGGGGGTAAACGGAAATCCGAATGGATGACCGAGGCACAGGTGAACGTCTCGGACACCGAAAGATTTACGCTCCAGCGGGATACGTGTTACCATCGGCTCTGCCATGAAATCCTGAAAGACGGACAATGGGTAACGGACTGGACGAATCCTCAGATGATAGAAAACCACTGCGAAGCAATGAGGATGCGGTTTGAGCCCGGTGAGAGCGTCCAGGAAACCGGTCGTTTCAGCCGCACCGTAAGGGATCCGGTTTTCCTTTATGCGGGGGAGGAGTATCCGGACGTCTGGATTGAGCTTTCCCGGAGCGGGACCGGAACATGGCAGGTGGACACCCTGGACTGCCGGTATTACATGGAGTATGCGTATCTGCTGGAAGACTGCATGCTCATCCAGAATTCCTCCCTGAGCTCTGACAGCCATGCGCTGTTTGTTCCTCAGGTGATCAACCGGGAAGCTTCCACTTTCCGGGCCAGGGATATCTTTGAAGCACATGAAACACTGATGAACCTGCTCAACTGGGATTTTGACCTGGCGATCCGGGAGCAGTATGTGAACGCAGCTCTGATGGACAACTATGCCGACATCGGAGAGGCGGAAGTTTTATATGCATGTCTTGAAATGGAAAAAACGGTCCCGGTCTATGCGAATCCGGACAGCAGAGCACCGAGGGCTGCAAAAGGAAAGGCAGCACTGTCGCTGAAGGAACCGGCGGCTTTCCTCTGCCGGGTGGGAGACTGGCTTATGGTGCACTATGAAACGGGAAAGGGAAAGCACCGGACGGGATGGGTGAATATACACGAGGACCCGGTTCTGGAACGGATTGCGGCGGTGTCCATGGAACCGAAGTTCACGCGTGATGCCGCGAAAGTCAGGAAAAAGACCATCCTGGTGGATGATCCGATCAATGTCAGCGGAACGCTGTGTACCTTGAAAAAAGGAACCAAAGTGACGGTACTGGCGCGAAAAGCCCCGCTGTATTATGTGGAAGCGGCTGTCGGAGAGAAAATGTACAGGGGATACGTGGAAAGTGGATCCCTTGACTGCAGATAGAAGGGGATCGGAACAGTAGGATGAGCATTTCTGGGATGCCTGCTGTGCAGACGGATAGGATCCGCCTGTGAATCCTGCGGTCCCGGGCACATGAAAAAGAAAAAAGCCGGCGCGTTATGCCGGCTTTTCTGATGGAATGGGAAAAGGGAAGAGGATGCTTTTGAAGCAGAACGGGACACGGCAGGGAACGGCCGGAATACCCGGGAAAGAGATCGGCCTCTTTCCGCATTATTCCCAGCTGAAGGAAAGCTGATTTGACTGAATGTTTCCGTGAATGCCCTGCAGTTTGACCAGGGGACTGGCGGATTCTTCGATTTCTTCCAGCTTCGGAAGACTGCCGACGACGTTTTCGAGCAGATAATCCATGCAGAGAATTTCAGCTGGCGTGAGCCTCCGTTCCTTCTCGCAGCGGATGGTCCCGTTCTGGTCCCGGAGCTCTCCTTCAAAGGGAGAGAACAAACCGTTGCACATGGCGTTCCGGAAACCGTTGATCAGACGCATCGCATAGGCATTAAAACGATTGGAGAAAACGATGTCCAGAATGTTGGAGTCAAGTCCCCACCAGTAGTTGGTGGCCGTGCCCTTGCTCTGGGCAGGGGCAGGAGCTCCGGACAGCTGGCGCTCAATCATGGTGCAGTAGAAGGGTCCCCAGCTGGGAATCAGGGCAGCAATATTGGAAATACGCGTATCCTCTTTCATGTGCAGTCCAACCTCCCGGGAGCCGGCGGACGGCGCTGTGATATCCCTGTCCGAAACCACCAGAATGTCGGGATCCTCAAAGGGGAGCTGGGGATTGAACCAGGTGGCAGAGGACCAGTTCAGATAGATTTTTGCATCCGGGTTTACCATGGCTGCCCCCAGAGCAAAGGCATTGACGGCAGAAGGGACGCCGACAATGGGGAAATCGGCGATATAGCCGATTTTTCCGTTGCGGGCGAGAATCCCCGCTGCGAGACCCAGAAGAAATTTAGCCTCATAAAAGCGGATATAATAGGTCTGAACGATCGAGGGCGTGGAAGCCAGCGAGCAGCAGTAGAACCGGACCTCGGGATGCTTCAGGGCCGGTTCAATGCAGCTGTTGAGCATGACAGGGGTCGTTGCAAAGATCGAGGTATATCCCTCACGGATGAGGGGATCGACCGTATCGCGGAAACTGTCACGGGAAGGAATGATCCGGACGGTTGTTTCCACCCGGTCCCCCAGCTTCTTTTCCAGTTCGAGACGCCCCAGTTCATGCCAGTACTCCCATCCGGATTCTTCCGTGGGCCGGGTGTAGAGAAAGGCGGCTTTGACCCGGGAGGGCTTGAACAGAGAGGAAATCAGGGGAACGGATGGCGCGGACCGCGTCGGGTCCTGTGGTTTCATGACAAGACGTACCTTATCCTGGGTTGCCAGTTCCTGAAGCATGATCCGAACCCGTTCCTGGGTCTTTTTCGGGTCATCGTTCAGTATTTCACGGTAATCAAAGGCTGTCAGCCACCGTAAGAATGCATCGCCCACCGGGACGGGCTTTTTCTCTCCGGTGAGGGTATCATACGCTGTTCTGAATGCGTTGTAGGTTTTCCGAAGGGAGAAGATTTCGTCTTCCGTCCATGTATCCCCTTCGTGTACGCCGGGCATGGCCAGAAGCTTCTGAAAACTGCCGGGCTTTGAAAAATAAAGATTGTACAGACCGGTATCCTTGGTAAAGGAACAGTATTCCATATAGGCCTGATACTCGGGGCTGTCTGACGGTGCAGGAAGAACACGGGTAACATCTGCTTCGATATCCAATGCCCCCATGCTTTTCATGACAGAGACCCGCTTGTTTCCTTCGGTGACATAATAGTAACCCATGTATTCAAGGAGAGTGACCGGCTGACTCATGCCGGTTTCCTCAACGCTGGTATAGAGGTGTTCCCATTTTCCGGAGAACTCGCTGCCTCCTTCCAGAATCGGGAAGAAATTCCTGGAAAAAGCATAGGAACGGCCCCGGGAAACAGAACCAATCACCCGGTCGAGGGGAACGGACTGGATCCCAAGAGCATGGCGGTTCAGCCTGGAGAGTGAAGGCACCTGGTTTTCAAGTACGGGAAGATAGGGATCCTGATTTGCGCGCAGTGCAGCTTCATACAGCCGGAGCCCTTCTCGTCTTGCTTTTCCGTAATGATCCATAATACCTGCCTTTCTGTGTCAATCTGCGGGATGTTCTTCAGGGTGTTTTGGAGTCCAAATGCACACAGATGCGTGCAGCACGAATGAAAAACAATGGTGCAGGAATATTATTTCATGACAGGCAGGTGGTGTCAATATAACAGCGCTCCGCGGAAACCTGACGGGAGGGGAAAAGACACCGGAAGCGGGAAACCACAACCCGGAACAGCACACAGAAAAAAGGGACATGACCTACTTCATGCCCCTTTTTTGCATGCCGTGATCAGTCAAACCAGCGGCCGAGATTGAATCTCCGCACAATCCAGATGACCAGGCAGGCGCCAACAACAGAAACAATGATTTCTGCAATGACACCATTGGAACCGAACCCGATGAGCCGGAATGCAAAATTACCGATCAGACCGCCGATCCAGCCCAGAATAACGTTTCCCAGCCAGCCGTTCGGAGTACTGTCCTTCATAATCCGGCTGCCGAGATAACCGGCAAGCGTCCACAGGACGATTCGGATTATCCACTGCCAAAACATATTGCTCATCCTTTCATCGATGCATGAATTCGTGTCAGGAAACAGTTTGGGTTCCTGAAGATGAAAGTATCATACTACGGAGACGGTGACTGGTCAATTGCTGTTTGCATAGGACAGGAAGCACCAGGTTTCCTGTCCGGAGTTCCCGGGAAAAGACGGCAGAGGAATGTGGGAGACTGGTTCCGGCTATGATTCATAAAACAGAAAGACTTTTCAGGGAGAATTCTTCAATGCATGGAGGGGGCAGAGCTGCGGAGACTGCACATATCGCGGTGATTTGGGGAGGAAGGATCCAGCCGCAGACAGGAGGGAACGTGCTGCAGCAGAGAATGGGGCTTCTTATGTACGAATAGCTGCGACGGATCTGCAGGTGGATTTCTTTGAGAAGCACGGCTATAATGGGAACATCCCATTCAAAGATCATCCGAGGTTGTATGATCTGCAGAAGACACTTTGAGAGACAGAGGAAGCAGCGATGAACATCATGTTTGACGGCATTGTCCTGCGGGATTACCGGCTTTCGGATATCGAGGATGAAATCCGCTGGACGAATACAGATACTGCGTGGTTTTACGCAGATACCCCCTGGATGGAAATGGAGCCTGTCGACCCAGATGCGCTGCGGCGGGACATGACGGAGATCATGTCTTCCATGCCGGAGAATGCGGTCCGCTGGCGCTTTGAAATAGAAGTCGGAGGGCGTCACATCGGAATGGTATCTTCCTATTATCTCAATGATCACTTCGAGCCGATTCCATGGGAATCCATAGATCAAAACAAAAACGCAGAAGGAAACAATGCCGTTCGGGCCCTTGGGATCGAAATCTGTGAGATGGATGCCTGGGGTAGGGGAATCGGAGGCATGGCGCTGACAGCGCTCATGTCGTATTACCGCAGCCTGGGGGAGAGCCGTTTTCTTCTGGAAACATGGAGCGGAAATCTTCGCATGCTTGGCTGCGCAGGAAAGCTCGGTTTCAGGGAAGTACAAAGGACGCCATGCGCCTATACAGTGAACGGAAAAGCTTATGATGCCCTTGTTCTGGAAAAGCGGTTTCCATAACCCGGCAAGCAGAAAGAGCTGCCTGAGAACGGACAGCTCTTTTTGCCTGTGTACCGGTATGTTTCATTTCTGTAGAAAACGATATTCTTCTGACGCTTTTTTGTGATACAGCATTTATGGTATAATGCAGCCAAAAGCAGACAAAGATAAAAAGCACAGGACTGCCCATGTCTCCATAACGGTGTACAGGACATACCGGACGGGAACAGTTCCGACGGGAAAACAGACTCCGTATACTGCATGGAAGATGCCCCTGAAGCCATCCGGCATAACGAACCTTCCTCAGCAAAAGAAAGGAGAACTCCCATGATCCTCTCAGAACAAAGAATCACCCGTGCGGATATGGTCCGCTGCACGCTGTGCGCTGACGCACCGTGCGATCAGGTGTGTTCCAAACTGGCACCGGCTGCACTTCTGCGCTCTGTCTGGTTTGCCAATGAGCAGACGGCCGCACTGCGTCTGCCGAAGGCAAATCCCTGTCTTCTCTGCGACGCACCCTGCGAGCGTGCCTGCGTCCGGGCCGGCGAAGTTCCCATTCATGATCTGATCAACCGGCTGTATTACCAGGTGAAACCGGAATGTGAAACACCGCTCCCGGAGAATGAAGACCGGCTGCGGTGTGATCTGTGCGGCATTCCCCTGGAAAACCCATTCCTGCTTTCCTCTTCCGTGGTCGCCAGCACCTATGATATGTGCGCCAGGGCTTTCGAAGCGGGATGGGCCGGGGTGTGCTTCAAAACCATCTGCACCCTGGATATCCATGAGGCGTCACCCCGCTTTTCCGCCATCTGCGGCAACGAAGGCGGTATTATCGGTTTCAAGAACATTGAACAGCTTTCCGATCACGGCGTGGAGGAGAACATGGAGATCTTCCGCCGACTGAAAGCCGCATATCCCACCAAATTTATCCTGGCTTCCATCATGGGACAGAATGAGCAGGAATGGGGAAAACTGGCAAAACTCTGTGAGGAGAACGGCGCGGATGCTGTGGAACTCAATTTCTCATGCCCCAATATGGCAGAAGGCGGCCTGGGTTCCGACATCGGACAGGTGCCGGAACTGGTTGAACGCTTTACCGCAGCTGCCAAGCGCGCCTGCCATATCCCGGTGCTCGCGAAGCTGACACCGAATGTGGCCAACATGAGTCCTGCGGCAGAGGCGGCCCGGCGGGGCGGAGCGGACGGCATCGCGGCCATCAACACCATCAAATCCATCATGGGGGTGAATCCGCACACCTATGTATCCTCTCCCGCCGTGCACGGACAAAGTGCAGTGGGCGGATACAGCGGGAACGCCGTGAAGCCCATTGCGCTTCGGTTCATATCGGAACTGGGGCAGAACCCGGCCCTGCAGGGACTCCACCTGTCCGGAATGGGCGGTATCGAAACCTGGCTGGACGCTCTGGAGTTTATTCTTCTTGGCGCTGGTTCTGTTCAGGTGACCACCGCAGTGATGCAGTACGGATACCGTATTATCGACGACCTGAAAGCAGGACTGAACCTGTATCTTCGGGAAAAAGGCTTTTCAGATGTCCGGGAGGCGCGGGGGCTTGGACTTTCCTCGCTGCACAGCACGACAGACACGCTGGAGCGCAATACCGTGGTCTTTCCGAAGTTCAACCGGGAACGCTGCATCGGCTGCGGGCGCTGCGCAGTTTCCTGCATGGACGGGGGACACCAGGCCATCCGTATGGATAAAAACCGCCATCCCAAACTGGACGGGAAAAAATGCGTGGGCTGCCATCTCTGTGTCCTGGTATGTCCGCAGAGAGCCATCTTTTCAAGCCAGAAGAGAATCAGACCTGCATCCGCCAAAGGCTCCGCCGGTTCACATCAGGATTCCTGAACTGTTTCCGGAAGAGAGGAAGGCGTTTTCGGGGGATCAAAAAACGATCGGATCTCACGATCCGATCGACAGAAAGCATGTCAGGGAGAAACGCGCTTATCACTTCCCAGGGCTTCCGCCCTGACCGGCGTGGAGGATCTCACCGTTTCATGCTGCCCGCAGCGTGTGACAGCCGTCATCAGTTTCATGACGGCTGTCTTCCATATGGGCCTTCATGATGATCGTTCGGGTCTGTGGCATTCCCGACCCGAATCATCCTGTAACCAATGCCGACGTGGGTTTGAATGAATGCCGGGGCATCCTGGGACGCTTCCAGCTTTTTTCGCAGGGTGGCCATAAACACGCGAAGGGAAGCCACATTGTTTTCCCAGGCCGTACCCCAGACCTGCTGCGTGATGAATTTATGCGTCAGCACTTTTCCACAGTTGCGGGCCAGTACGCACAGCAGTTTATATTCGATGGGCGTCAGATGCAGCTCTTTCTCCGAGAGAAAAGCACAGCCTGCCGCATAGTCGATCTGCAGAGGGCCATTGATAAATTCAGATGTTTCCTGGCTGTCGTTCATCTGGTTCAGCCGCCTGATCGTCACGCGAAGCCTTGCCAGCAGTTCATCCACAGAAAAGGGCTTGATCAGATAATCGTCCGCCCCGGCATCCAATGCTTCGATTTTGTCGCTGTCATCGCTTCGTGCACTGATCACGATGATCGGCAGATTGGACCAGGAACGGATCTTCCGGATCACCTCCACGCCGTCCAGATCCGGCAGACCCAAATCCAGCAGGATGATGTCCGGTTTATGGGAAGATGCCTCCATGATTGCAGTTCCGCCGCTGGACGCTGTAAGGAAGCGGTAGTCATGGGTTTCCAGGGCAACGGAAATCAAATTGCGGATGGGCGGATCATCCTCAACAATCAGAATCAGTGGTTTATTCATCCAGGTTCACCTCAGCTTTGGGAAAAGTCAGTTCAAAAACGGCTCCATGGGGCACGTTGTCCTTGACGGTGATCGTTCCGCTGTGTGCCTTCATAATGGACTGGCAAAGCGCGAGGCCAAGGCCAAGTCCTCTCCGGCTGTCGCCGGTGAGATTGTTGCCGGAATAGAACAGATCAAAAACATGCGGTTTTTGATCATCCGGGATCCCCGGGCCTTCATCTGCAATGCAAACCAGGACATTTCCGTGTTCCTGCCATGTGCAGACTTCAATGGTTGTCCCGGCCGGAGCATACTTGATGGCATTGTCCAAAAGATTGATAATGACCTGCACGATCAGCCGGGCATCGGCCTGAACAAACAAAAGGGATTCGGACTTTTGAATATTCAGGGTAAAACGATCCAGCCGACGCCCCATGTGTGTCACCGCTTCTGCGATCATATCATCCATGAGCTCCGTGTTCATGTTCAGCTTCAGGCTGCCATCCTCCATCCGGCTTGCAGACAGGAGGTTTTCCACCATACCGGTCAGCCACTGTGCGTCTGTATACATATCGGCATACAGCTGACGCCGGGTATCGCGGTCCATGCTGTCCCCGCTGCTCAGCAGATTATCCGCGTTTCCCATGATGGAGGTCAGCGGTGTGCGCAGATCATGGGATACAGCCCTGAGCAGATTGGCCCGCAGACGCTCATTCTCCGCAAGCACGATGGATTCTTCTTTTTCCTGGGCGTTGCGGGCGTTTTCAAGGGCGAGGGAGCATTCACCCACCACAGAAGCAAGCATGCTTTCTTCCGAAGCGTCCAGGGGGGAATCATGCACCGCCACCCCGACGACACCATATACGTGCTCCTGTACGCGCATACTGTAATACAAATAACTGCTCTGCGGATACCTGTCTGTGGTTGCGCCGGCACGCTTCCGATGGGCGAACGCCCATTCCACCGCTTTTCGTTCCTGCTCTATGTGATAGGGTGCCGTGTCCTCTGCGGCGGGATGGAAGACAGGATCGCCCAGTCGATCGTCTGCCGCGGGATAGATGACCAGGCTCCTTTTCAGAAGCTGGGTCAGCTGCCCGGCCAGAACCGAAAGAATTTCCTCTTTGGATTTTGCTTTGGACAGCTGACGGTCTGTTTCCAGCACAACGCTTACCCGGCGGGCTGTCTGAGCGGACTGTCTGGCATTCCTCTTCAGGCGGATTGCCAGCGTGCTGATCAGGAAAGCGGCGGCAAACATGACCAGGAAGGTGACGGGATATCCTGTGCCGTAAGCATAGAAGGTGAAGCGCGGTGTGGTAAAAAGGAGGTCAAAGAGCAGCACGCTGACGACAGCCCAGATCAGGCTGAAGGCCCGGTGTGCCGTGCCGATGGAGACAGCCAGCAAGCCCAGCAGATAAACCATGATGATGTTGGCGTCGGTAAATCCCAGATGAGAAAACAGAAAGCCGATCAGCGTGCACAGGCCCAGGGCAGCCAGAGAAATGCCGGTGTCCAGAAGAGCCCGTTTTCGATTGCTTTCCGGTGCTTTCTTTGCGACATACACCTTGGTTCCGTGATCAGGAATAATGAAATAATCCAGATCCGGCGCATAATTGATCAAACGGTCTGTGAGAGACCGTTTTCTGCGGAGCAGGCCGCCTACCGTATTGGTCTGGCCGATCACGATACAGGAAACGCCGGACAGACGGGCGTATTCGGAAATCTGGTAGGGGACGTCGTCCCCGATCGTTGTTTCGATTTTGGCTCCCAGCTTTTCCGCCAGGTTCATGTTGCTGTGCAGGCGCTTTTTGTCGTCATCCGATAGCTGTGCATAGCCGGGTGTTTCCACGAACAATGCAGAAAAAGTGCCGTGAAAAGCGGATGCGATCCGGGCGGCAGCGTGGATCACTCTTGCGTTGGAGGTCGATGAAGAGAGGCAGACCAGGATGTGGCTGTTCTGCGGTTTATCTTTGCTGCTGCTCATCCTCTTCCCCCTTTTCTTCCTTCACGTGTTCCTTCAGAAACCGATCCACCTGATTCATGGTCCAATAACCGAAGATTCCCATGAACAGGAAAACGGTGGCAAGAAATGCGTCTGTCATGTGCTGATCACTTCCATGATGGAAGCATCTATTACATTCGGAAACATTTTTGTATATCCTTCCATTTTCCGAGCACCAGAATCGTCTGATTCTGTTTTAATGGTGTATCGCTGGTTACCGCCATGCTGGGATTCCCGTTGATCCGCACAGCCAGCAGATTCAGATTATACTTTTTCCGAATATCCAGCCCGCCAACGGTTTTTCCGTCCCATTCCTCCGGAACGGTTACATCGTAAATGGCGTATTGATCATCCAGGGCGATGTAATCCAGAATATGATCAGTGGTATATCGGATGGCCGTCCATGCCGCCAGCTGTTCCTCCGGATAAACGACGCCGTCTGCGCCGTTGCGAAGCAGAAACTGCCGCTGCACATTTCTGGAGGCCCTGGCAATCACCTTTTTTGCACCCAGTTCCTTCAGATAGGAGGTCACAATCAGGGAACTCTGAAAGTCATCCCCGATGGCGACGAAGCAGACGTCATAGTTATCCACCCCCAGGGAGCGCAGAAAAGCTTTATTGGTTGCGTCCCCGATCTGTGCATCGGTGACCAGAGGCAGCGCGTCGTTGATCCGCTGCTCGTTTTTATCAACGGCCATCACCTGATGATGCAGTTCGTTGAGTTTTTCAGCAATATGGTTTCCGAAACGTCCCAAACCAATCAGCAAAACAGATTTCATGGGTTTCCCTCCTCAGCCGACGGTGATTTTTTCCAGCGGCAGTGTACTCTGAGATCCTCTTCGGACCGACTGCGCGGCATAGATCAGCGTGAGCCCGCCGACCCTGCCCAGAAACATCAATACGATCAGGATCATCCTGGAGACCATGGAAAGATGGCTGGTAATTCCCAGGGTAAGTCCTACCGTTCCAAGAGCGGACGCAGTTTCAAACAGGCAGCTGATCAGGGGCAGTCCTTCGATCCTGCAGATGATCATGCCGCTTACGAAAAACAGCAGCACATACATCAGCAAGATGGCGACTGCCTGCCGGACGGTGTCGTCCGCGATCCGCCGGCCCCCAAAGCTCACATGATCCTTTCTGCGGAAAACAGCAGATGCAGTCGTCAGCAGCACCACCAGGGTCGTGGTTTTCATGCCGCCTGCCGTGGAACCGGGCGAACCGCCCACCAGCATGCAGACAATCATCAGCGCATGGCCTGATCCGCTGATCTGGTTCAGATCCATTGTGTTGAAGCCCGCAGTGCGCAGTGTGACCGATTGAAACAGGGCTGGCAGAATGCGCTGGTCTGCAGGAATCTGTTCCATTTCAAAGAAGAAAAACCACAGCGCAGGCAAAATCACCAGTCCGGCAGAGGTCAGCAGTGCAGCTTTGCTTTGCAGGCGATACTGTTTCCAATGGAAGCCATGCTCTTTCAGGTCATTCCATACCAGAAAGCCAATGCCGCCAATCAGGATCAGCAGCATCACAACCGTGTTTACCAGAACATTCTGGCTGAATCCGGTCAGGGACGCAAAGGGTTCCTGAGCCCCCATCAGGTCAAAGCCCGCGTTGCAGAAGGCGGAAACGGCATGAAAGACAGCGTGCCATATCCCTTTTCCGATGCCGAAACGGGAAATCATGGATGGAATCAGCAGCAGGGCACCAGCCGCTTCAAGGGTCACGGATGTGAGCACAATAAAACGGGTCAGTCGCACAATGCCGCCTACCTGCGGCGCGGAAATGGATTCCTGCATCGCGCTGCGCTGCATCAGCCCGATTTTTCTGCCCGATACAAACGCGAGGGAAACGGCAGCCGTCACCACGCCCATCCCCCCGGTCTGGATCAGCACCAGGATGACCGCCTGCCCAAAGGGAGACCAGGCGGCAGCCGTATCCTGCACGACCAGTCCTGTAACGCATACGGCAGAGGTTGCGGTAAACAGGCAGTCCATAAACCCTGCTCTTCCCGCTTTTCTGCTTGCGAAGGGCAGGGAAAGCGTCAGTGTGCCGATCAGGATCAGCGCAATGAAGCCAAAGGCAATGATCTGGAATGTCGTCAGCCGATACTTTCCAAAGAGCCGCATGCTTTCCCCCCTTTCCGATATGTGGGTATTATAGGACAGATAAAATAAGAACGGTGTTAGGATACCTGCTGTGCACATAAAGATCGTGCAAAGATTTCGTATCAGCTCTGCAAGTGACAGCTCCGAAGAGCGTCAGGCTGCCGTGCCGTCTCAGGTATTGAGCGGCGCTTTGATCAAGGCGTTCAGGAGAAAAAATCAAGAGGAAAATCAATCAGACGATGGAGGAATGCGTATGTTCTGGAATCATAATTCTGTGTATTATCCGTGGATTCAGAAGAAAACAGAAAATTGCAGAACCATTCTGGATGTGGGATGCGGAGATGGTACTCTTGTCTTTTTTCTCAATGACGGAACAAAGGAAATGGCTGGTATTGATACCGATATGCATTCGATTCAAAAGGCAGTCTCCGCAACGAACAGCAGCAATCTGCATTTTTCCTGCTGCAGCTTCGAGGATTACACTCCGGACAAACCGTTTGACGCCATTGTTTTTGTGGCATCCATCCATCATATGGACATGACAGAGTCTCTGCAGAAGGCAAAATCTCTTCTGTCACCTTCCGGCAGGCTGCTGATCGTTGGTCTTGCTGCACCTTCCGGCATATTCGACTGGGTTCTGGAAGCAGCCAGAGCGATTCCGTCGAAAGCAATATCATCTTTTCATCACATGCAGACATCGGAGGAGCTGGGGATCAAAACAGCTTACAATCTTCCATTCATGAAAGACGTTCGCAGGATCGTGAAGCAGGAACTGCCCGACGCAACAATTCATTATGCCCTGCACTACAGATATCTGCTGGAATGGACAAATCGTTCATTTCCGAGTAGTTGACCCGCTGATAACGACAAAACCCCTTCGCTGCATACCCACAGCGAAGGGGTTTCATCATATGGACCGTTCCAGCCGCAAAGTGTAAGGAATGACGCTTTTGCCTCCAATTCCCCTGATACGGAGAAGAAAGGGAGATCCCGCAGCTGTTATCAGATTGCTGTCAAAGGAACCCGGGCGAAGCGGGAAAGCCGATTTTCCTGTCTTTTCCGGTCTTCGTATCTCACGCCGATCCTCTCAGACAGAATACATTTTGGCTTAAGCCTGTTTGACAATATATCATAAATGATGTATACGATCAGTTCAGGGCAAAAAGAAGGGGCTTAATGCAACAGCCCCTGTACGTTCAACAAGTTTGTAACTGAGAGGCTCAAACTGGTTGTCAGGAGACATCTGGCACTCATTCCCACTCAATGCAATCTAACGCTTTTAGCTTAATTCTTGTTTTTCCTGTTCGTTCTCGCGGTTCTGATTCTACAGATTATC
>ONVN01000469.1 GCA_900321295.1 uncultured Eubacteriales bacterium | reverse complement strand
TGTCGGAGAAGAAGACCAGACCCATGGGGACTCCCTCCCGGAGGGGTTTGTTTGGATTGTGGATCCCATCGATGGAACGACCAATTTTCTGTTTGATATGCATATGTCCTGCGTATCAGCAGGCTTACTGTATGATGGCCGGCCTGTAGCAGGATTTGTTTATAATCCCTACACAGAAGAAATGTACAAAGCCATAGCCGGTCAGGGGGCATTCCGGAATACAGTCCGGCTGCATGCCAGGGATATCCCTCTGGAAAACGGGATCGCATACTATGGCTGCGTGGCATACAATGCTGAACATATCAAGGCTTTGTTCACTTATGTTCATGAACTTTTCCGGAGATCGCTTGGTATCCGTTCCCTGGGAACGGGGGCATGGGCACTCTGCTCAATTGCAGGGGGATGCGGCGTGATTTATACGGAGTTTGGCCTGAAACCCTGGGATTATGCGGCGGCTGTCATCATTCTTCAGGAGTCAGGATGTCTCATAACCCAGATGGATGGCACGCCTGTATCGTTTGTGAAAGCTTCTGATATCATGGCAGGGCCGCCCAGCGCACATGCTCAGTGTGTGAAGATCATGGAACAGTGTCTGCAGAAAGAGAAGTATTCAGCAGAATAGGGAATCTGAAAGGATTCCCTTTTCTGCTGCGCAAAAGCATTTCGGAGACGGATGTTCGTGAAAGAAAAGATCAGTGAAGCGTATTGAGAAGATTCAGCTTTTCCTGGACATTTCCAAAATAGGTGCTGACTTCTTCATTGGTCAGTTTCATACGCTTCTGGAGCATGGAGACGATTTTTTTCGGACGCACGCGGGCATAATACTTTGTTGCATTGACATTGGTACGCCACCGTTTCATCGTGAGAAATGGCCAGCGCTGATTATGCCGGGGAAGCAGCTCTTCCAGAATGGATTCCCATGGGGCAAAATGATCTTCAACATAAGGCCAGAGGAAGGATGCTTCCAATACCTCAGCAAAGCGGGTGAGAAAACGGGCACGCATTTCCGGAACAGCCAGCAGAGCGTTCAGCGGTTCATGCCGGAAAGCAGCGTATTTTGCACTGACAGGCTTGATGTAGTTATTGAGCGGCGTGACATCACTGTCAGAGCCTGAACCGAAGCTCGCTTCCACATCAAACAGAAGATATTTCCATTTGCCGCCGGGCACACGGTACATTCGGACATTGGTGATATCCGTATTGCCCGAGATGATCTCATATGCGGCATGTGTGAACAGGTTGTCGACATCAATGCGATCCACAACCCATGCGAGGGAAGCGGGATCATTCAGGTCTTTTGTCTTGCAGAAACTGCACAGCTCCAGCCAGTCAGCATTGGAACCGTTCTGGACATAATCATCGGAGCCGGTCCGGGCGAGAAGATCAATGTTATCCACGGTCTGCTCGTCCTCCAGATCGATGCCTTCCCATTGGGCAACCATATATTTATTGATCTTTTCTCTGAGATTATAATGTCCCCAGTATTCACCGTTAATGAAGACAACAATAGGTCTTGCATCCTGATAGCACAAGTCAAGCGGAGCAGCAAGGGAAGAGAAGACGACATCCCTCAGACGTTCTGAATAGGCATCCGAGTTGGTGGAACGCAGAAGAATGGATTTGTATTCCGTATAATCGCGGTTGGGAAGGGGACTGAAATTGAAATATTCAGGCCCATATGCTTTTCGTGCGAACAGGGCAATGGATTTCTGGGCATTCTGTTTGGCACTGTGTCCGCTGGCTGTGAACGACCCAACCTGATTGATGAGACAGATGCCGTTCTCATCAAAGTACTCAATATTCACCGGATATTCATAGGGCTTGTCATAATTTGGAACAGAACCGCTTCCTTTGGCAAGCGCACCGGCTTTTTTGCCAAACAGATAACTGTTGTCGGTCGTCAGAGAAACGACGGCAACGGGGAGATTTTCATTGATCAGATAGGTGGCCGATACCGTTGCGGAGGGTACTTTTCCCTTTTCAAAAGCACGAACACGGACGGATGTGGTGGAAGACACCGTCAGGCCTCCCTCGGGAAAGACCTTGCTTTTGACAGTGGGGGTTGAACCATCGAGCGAGTATCGAAGTGTACTTCCCTCCGGCCCTGAGGCAGACACCGTGACGGCACCAGGGAAGAATCCGCCCGCGGTTTCAATGACGGGAGACAAAACACGTGCTGCAAAGACTGTTTTTCCGTTCTTTTTCCCTGGTGTTGCTTCTTCAAAGTACCCGTATTCGGTACCGTCTTTTGGGATGCCCCAGGAAATGTTGCCATACTGCCTGGGAAAAGACACAGCACAGATTGTTTCCATCTCGGGGGAAGTGAGGACGGCATCATCGCCCGAGGCGTTCAGCTTGAAATTACTGTAATATGTCCCGTTTTTGCCAGGGTTCATATCTTTTCCGGTACAGTAAACCAATACATAGCCGTTCCCCGGTATTTTTGCGCCGGAGGGAAACTGCCACTTGGTTGGGTTGTTTTCAGAATCACTCAGGTACCATCCGGAGATACTGACGGCTTTTTTCCCTGGATTATGCAGTTCAATCCAGTCATAGGCATGCCCTCCGGTCCATGTGCCGTTGCTGGCCATGATTTCTGATATGACGATTCCGGAATCTGCACGGGCGGAACGTGCCGGCAGATAAGGAATGAAAAGAGCAAGCAGAAGAAAAACAGCGATCAGTTTCTTCATACGGTCACCGCCTTGCAAGAATCAGAGGCATTATAACACGGAAGCTTTTCAGATTGAAGACAGCGAGGGGAATTCATTCTGGTCTTTCTGATTTGCATAGAATCCTGTATAATTTGGGGGCACGAAGGAGGAGGAAGCGATGAAACTTTCTACTAAGGGAAAATACAGCATGTATGCCATGGTGTATCTTGCTGCCCATGCGGGGGAAGGACCTCAGCCGCTTCGGGAAATACAGGGTTCCGGAGTGACAGAAGATTATCTTGAACAGCTTCTGGGTACACTCAGACGGGGTGGACTGGTTGAAACGGTCCGAGGCACCAATGGTGGATATATGCTTTCCCGAAAACCGGACGAGATCACGGTGGGTGACATCATCCGGACCGCCGAAGGCCCTGTCACTTTTGCGCAATGTGTTGGAGATGAAAACCTGTGCCCGTCTGCCGCGCTTTGTCCTACACTGCCTGTCTGGCGTTACCTGACCGAGCAGATTGACATGGTGCTGGATACGGTGACACTGAAAGATGTTCTGGAAGAACGGAAGTTTCAGCGTCCGGAGAGGAAGATGGATTAATGGACCGCATCTATTTTGACCATGCAGGCACAACGCCTGTTACAGAACATGTGCTGAACGGTATGCTTCCCTACTTCCGGGAGAATTATGGAAATGCATCGAGTATTCATGGAACCGGAAGAGATGCCAGAAAAGCCGTGGAGAATGCCAGGAGACAGGTTCAGCATGCGCTTTGTGCGGAGAATGCTTCAGAGATATATTTTACATCGGGCGGTTCAGAGAGTGACAACTGGGCAATCAAAGGCTGTGCCATGGCACAGAAAGAGAAAGGCAGACATATTGTAACGACGCAGATTGAACATCATGCTGTCCTGCATACGTGCGCATGGCTGGAACAGCAGGGGTTCGATGTCACTTATCTCCCGGTGGACAAAGAAGGAAGGGTCACACCGGAACAGGTCCGGAACGCAATCCGCGAGGACACGATCCTGGTCTCTGTGATGACGGCCAATAACGAAATCGGAACGCTGGAACCGGTTCGGGAACTTGCCGAGGCGGCGCATGAACGTCATATCCTGTTCCATACGGATGCCGTCCAGGCCGCTGGTGCGATTCCGGTGGATGTGCAGTCATCGGGTGCAGATCTGCTGTCTCTGAGTGCGCATAAGTTTGGCGGACCGAAGGGTATCGGAGCGTTATATGTCCGGAAGGGAACCTTGATGGACCGTCTGATCCATGGTGGTGATCAGGAGAGAAGGATGCGGGCGGGAACGGAAAACCTTCCGGGAATCGTCGGACTTGGGATTGCGATAACGGATGCCTGTGAACAACTTGAGGAACATGCACTGCATGTACGTTCGCTGCGGGATCGCCTGCAGAAAGGAATCTTTGAGCGTATCCACGGCGTCCTGCTGAACGGGCCTGTGTCTGCGGAGGAACGCCTGCCAGGGAATCTGAATCTCTCGATTCTGGGACTGCAGGGTGAATCGGTCCTGCTGCGTCTTGACCTGGAAGGCATTGCAGCGTCTTCCGGAAGTGCATGCACGGCAGGCAGTCTGGATCCGAGCCATGTTCTTCTTGCGATCGGAAGGGACACGGATACCGCCCATGCATCGGTGCGCCTGACCCTGGGATGGGAGAATACGGAAACGGAAGTGGATGAAGTGCTTCGTATCCTTCCTGAAATTGTGCAGGACCTCAGGCGAACGCAAGGGTATGAAATACACTGAGCTCTGCAGCAGCCGAACCTGAAAGAGTCTGACTTTAGGTGACTGCATCCTGTAAGGGAAAGACGTGTCCGGGACTTTGAGCACAGGGCTACTGGCTGAGATACAAAAGAGGGAAGAAAAAGGGGAGTCATCGGAAGCATATGACAAAAGAAGAACTGTTTGAAATCATGCATGGGGAAATCATCGTTTCCTGTCAGGCGACACCAGGAGAACCGTTATATGACCGTGAGCGTTCGCTGATGCCCTATATGGCAAGAGCAGCCAAGCAGGCAGGTGCCAAAATGATCCGCACCAGTTCAGCAAGGGACATCATTGGGATCAAGGAGGAAACGGGTCTGCCGGTGATTGGTCTGATCAAACGGGAATATCCGGGATATACAGGACGCATTACGATGACGATGCGTGAAGTGGACGAATGCATGGAAGCATTGTCTGATATCATTTCAATTGACTGTACGGACTGCGCACGCGGGGATGGATTGACGCCTTCGGACTACCTGCGTCAGGTCAAGAGAAAATATCCCAACAGTATTCTCATGGCAGACTGCGCGACGTATGAGGAAGCGGTTGCCGCATATCATGCAGGGGCGGACCTGGTCGGTACGACCATGAATGGATATACCAAAGCCACGCAGGACCTGACGGGCGAACCCAATTTTGAACTGGTGGAAAGACTGGCGAAGGATCTTCCATGTCCTGTGATTGCTGAAGGCAGAATTCATACACCGGAACAGGCGAGAAAGATGCTGGAACTTGGCGCATGGGCCGTTGTTGTCGGGGGAGCGATAACCCGGCCGCTTGAAATAGCTGCTCGTTTCTTCAAGGCAATCCGCTGAAGAAAAACGATGCGGACAGGAGCATATCATGATTCTCTGTTTTGATATCGGCGGTACCTCCGTGAAGATGGGCCTGTGTGACCGCCAGGGAAGACTGCATGCATGCAAGGAAGCATCTGTTTCTTTTGACCATTACAGGACTCCGATTCTGGATACTGTCATCCGGGAAGGAAAGCAATTCCTGAAAGAACAGAATACTTCTGTGGAAGGCATAGGAATCTCTGCTACCGGACAGATTGACGACCGCAATGGGGTCGTGATCGGAACAAATGGGAAAATCCCGCATTGGGAAGGGAGCCGGTTATCGGAGCGTGCAGAACAGGCGTTTGGAGTTCCAGCCTATGCACTCAATGACGCCAATGCGGCAGTGCTGGGAGAAAGCTTTGCCGGAAGGGCAAAAGGTGTTGAGAATGTTGTTATGCTGACACTTGGAACCGGTGTGGGCGGAGGCATGATTCTCGGTGGGAAGCTTTTCAGTGGAAGCCTTGGCATTGCAGGAGAGCTGGGCCATTTTACGCTTTATGCAGATGGTGTTCGCTGCAGCTGTGGAAAAACAGGCTGCTTTGAGAGCTATGCCTCCACAACAGCGCTGATCGCCAGGGCGGAAGAAAGGAAGGGTCTGACCGGCCTGACAGGAAAAGTCATTTTTCAGAGGGCTGCGGATGGAGACCGGTTGATGCTGGATGTGATTGATGAATGGATCACAGACATTGCACACGGGATTACCGGGCTTGTTCATATTTTCAATCCAGATATGGTTCTGATTGGCGGAGGCGTCAGCACACAGGAAAAACTGCTGATGCAGCCGCTTCGGGATAGAGTTATGCATGGCGTAATGCCCCGCTTTGCAGAGCACCTTTCTGTGGAAAGGGCGATTCTCGGAAATGAGGCGGGAATGATCGGGGCAGCAAAATGGCATATGGAAAGGAGCGGTCATCATGATTGTTGACACAATGGAACACCTGGAGGCTTATGGTGCACTTGGAGAACATTTCAGAACGGCTGTAGAGTATCTGAAGAAAACGGACATGCGTTCATTGCCCGTCGGGAAACATGAGGTTGATGGGGAAAAGGTTTTTATCCTGTCCCAGGAAAATCATCTGACGGTCAAGGAAATGGATTGGGAAGCACATGCCCGATATGCGGACATTCAGATCATCCTTGAGGGATGTGAACGATTCGGCTGGGGCTATCGTGGAACGCTGAATGATCTGGATGTGGCGAGAGATTTTCGTACCTGCTCTGATGTGCAGTATATTGAATATACACTTGTGCCCGGTATGTTTACGATCTTTCTTCCGGGAGAGATGCATTCACCGGGGAACACGACAGCAGGGGACTGTGTCGTCCGCAAGCTGGTGGTCAAGGTCCTCTGTGACTGAAATCTGAGTAAACATGAAAAGAGCGGTTCCCGTCATATGTCGATTCTCAAATAGAAAAATGGCCCTGCAGGCTGTTCGCCTGCAGCGGCCATTTTTTTGTAAAGAAATGTCATGCGTTCTGATCCTCTCTGAACCAGGGCAGGAAATACGTGCTGTCAATGATCTCTCTGACAGGCGGCGCAAGCTCAAAGGAGGAACTGTACAGCGTCACATACCCCTGAAGGGAACGTGCCTTTTCCCGAAGCATCTGGGCACGGTTTAAAACATAGATACGGCAGCCGCCTTTGCCGTTTTTTGCTTCCTGTATCATGTTCTCAGCGGAGGAGTTGCCGTCAAGCGCAATCAGGATGGAAGGGCGGCGCTTGAAAATTTCATAGGAAATGCTCTTGTAGATGGCCATGGGAGACGGTTCAATGGATACACGGATCGAAACGTTTGCGTGCATCAGACGTTTTGCGTCCACGGCAGAGATCTTGGAAGGCACGAAAGAAAAGATATCATGACGGCCGTGATTCTGGGAAACCAGATACTTTTCATAGCCGCTTAACGAATGGCCGATCACAAAGAAAGCTCGTGCAGGATCGATCGTCTGCAGAAGCTGCTTGATCTGCTGGCAGACATCATTTTGGCATCTTGTCAGATGACGATCATTATTAAACGAACCACCGACCAGGATCACTGGAATGCGGTCTATAGGAAGCTCATGAATCTGTTCTGCAAAGACTTCCAGACTGTCCTGCAGACGGGGAAGAACGAGGAGAGACGGAGAATTGAAGGCCTGATCATGGATGCGCTGATGATAGAAAGACTGAATGGAAGGGCCGGTATACGAGGAAGAGAAGGCCTGCATTTTGTCGTGAAATGCAGAAATGCCATGTTCCATGACCTTTTTCTCTGTGGCACGCATATGCAGGAGATCCTCATGGGAAAGATTCAGCATCTTTTCCAGGGACAGTTCTTCGTCAATGGAGTCCGTACCGTACAGCGCCGCTCCGTCGGTTCCCTGAACACATTGTACACCTGCGTGCAGGTATTGCTTGAGCGGATGGTTTTCCATG
>ONVN01000272.1 GCA_900321295.1 uncultured Eubacteriales bacterium | reverse complement strand
CGGGACAAAGGATTAAACGGAACACCTGAATCGATAAACGTAATGGAAACGATTCTCTCCGTCGGCTCAAATTCAAATCGAACTGTCGCATCGCCTGTCTTGGGTGTATATGCATAGTTTGCAATATTGCCGAACAGCTCATCAATCGCTACATCGATCTGCATCTGCTGCTTCATTGGACAATCCAGTGCTTCCAGCTGTTCATCAATGAACGCTGTCACTCTGGGGATGTTTTCAACAAGCGCCTGCAAGGTCGTTTCCTTCAAGATTCATCATCTCCTTTTGCATGGCCCATTGTATTCCATACAGAGCATGGTAATATCGTCAAACTGCTCCGCATCCATTACAAAAGCATCCACTGCGCGACGTACATTCTTCACGATCTGTTGCGGGGAAGCCTCTGGTTGCTCATTGAGAGCGTCCACCAGTCTCTTCATTCCAAAGAGTTCATTCTGGGAATTCGTGGCCTCTGTCACGCCATCTGTATACACAAACATTTTTGCGCCGGGTTTAATGTCCAGCTCATATTCATTGTACTTCACATGGTCCAATCCGCCAATAACAAACCCATGCCAGTCTTTAAACACTTCAAACTTACCGTTTTCCCCCAGAACGACTGGATATTCATGCCCCGCATTTGCAGCTCTTATCTTTCCTGTTGACAGTTCCAGAATCCCTACCCAAACCGTGACAAACATCTGAGCTTCATTACTCGAGCAGATCGCTTCATTCGTCCTTTGAAGAATGACAGACGGAGGATACCCGAGCATGGCACAACTCTGGATAATAATCTTGGAAGCCATCATAAACAGAGCAGCCGGAACTCCTTTTCCAGAAACATCTGCCATCACCATCGCAAGATGGTCCTCATCAATCAGGAAATAATCGTAGAAGTCACCTCCGACTTCTTTGGCCGGATTCATGCTGGCAAAGATATCAAAATCCGGCCGGTCCGGGAAAGCCGGAAAAATATGCGGAAGCATTGCTGCCTGAATTCTGGTGGCAAGGGAAAGCTCTGTGCTGATTCGCTCTTTCTCCGCAGTCACCGTCCTGACTTTATCCACATATTCTACGGTTCGATGCGACAATGTTGCAAAGGATTGCGCAAGCTCTTCGATCTCGTCTCCTGTTTTATAGGCTTCCTCCATCTTGAATTCCAGATTGCCTTCTTTCAGTTCCGAGATCCGTTGTGTCATGGTGTTCAGAGGTTTGACGATTCTCTTTCCAAGGATCAGCGACGCAGTAAGCATCAGTACAGTAACTGCAGCCAGCAGAACAAGGGAAGTATTTCTTGAGTTGTTCGTTTCTTTCAGATAAATCGCAGTCGATTCCTGTTCAATTTGTGTATGACGTTCCTGGAGCATCTTTGAGGTATGACCGGCAACTTCCTGGTTGCATACAGAGATCAGCGACCAGCCCACCGTACCCATTGGGGCACCGATGATATAGTATCCTGTGCCATCCAGAAACACAGTTCGCATATTCGTCATACCCTGCAGGGAATCGTTGACAACAGATGCAAGTTCTGCATTGTCCGACGAACGAAGGTCAATTGACTCTTCAGCCGGAAGAACCTGAAAAACACCATCTGTCATTGGAGAAAAGACAACATGTCCGTTCTGATTGATCACGCAGACAAACGTCCCTGAATCATCGGAAGCCTGTACCGCATCATGCATCGTTGACAGAAAAAGGTCGGACCCGACAACAGCCGCAAGCTGACCATGCACATAAACCGGTATGGAACATACAATCCCAATGTCACCGGTAAATGCATCCGTTTCAACATCGGTAAAAGAAAGGCCTCCATTTTCAACTGCAAGCCTGTACCACGGCCGTGTCCGAGGATCATAACGGATGAGATTTCCTTCCGTATCATACTTGGATGCCGAACGGTCATCCGTTACAAGAAACACACCGTCAGGGAGGGCAATAAAGCATGAATTCGTTTCAGAGGAAACACCAAAAAGTGAAACCATCAGGTCCGTCATATTCGAGATCAGACCGATGCGGTCAGCAAGCTCAGGTTCTGTAACATCGACACCCTCTGCCACGATGAGCTGAGCAATGGTTTCTCCGTCTTTTTCAGGATCTGGTGCAGAATATGCCTGGCGAGGGTACGCTTCAGGTTCCGAAAGAAGTTTCCCTGCGTATTCCCCCATCATTTCAACACGAGTCTTGAGGCCATGGAATAATTCATCGGCAAGCAGAGATTCAAGCTCCGTAACACGTCCCATCGACTGCTCAATCACGGATTCCATAACAGAATCCGTGATGCTTTCAATGGATTCCTGTTGCTTTTCCCCGGATTGAACAGCTAGGTTCGACAGCATGTTGCTGTGATACATCGAAACCACCATAAAAGCAGCTGTCAGAAAAATAACGGTCAGAAGAATCAGATTAAAAACCTTGTTCTGTATTCCGCCAAGCACCAGGTGTTTTTTGCGCCGCATGTCGTGTCCCCTCATATGTGTCTCATTTGCACTCCGGGAGGTGGAGTACACTCTATCTTCATCATGGACATCCGAACCGACCGCAGTTTACAGTACCCATTTCCCCCCTGCGTTCGGATTGTTATTCTGCACTTGCAGACTTTCCCATATCCTCTTCCTCCTGCCTGCAAGTTTATGGTTTATTGTGCTCTATTTTCGAAAAGAAATCAACAGGAAAACCGGAAAAAAGGCATGAAATCTCTCTCCTGCTGATACGTCTGTCTCCCATTCCTGCAGCGGAGGGCATTTCAGCCGTCAAGGGCCGCTCATCTTTCTGTTCCTGCGGGATTCTCTTTCTCCTTTTGGTTTTCCTTCTTAGCTCACAGTGTTTCCTGAGAATCGTTTGTACTCGGAATCGTCATAGCATCGCACACATTCTCCGTTCCTTTCCGTTGCAACGCAAGAACGGCCCGTGAACAGCCTACACTTGTCCGCGGGTCCGTGTCCCTGCCATCCATTGACTGGACATCCTTGTTTGTGCTGCACACCATGGAGCATTGAAGAAGAAAACGGAAGTAATCCTGACCGTTAGCCCTGTGCTGAAAATTTATGCGTTATAATCATGCAAAAGCCATCTGAAACTTCCGCCAGGTATCCTGACATACGCTGCTGAAGCCGGAGCATTTTCCATGAGGTCCGTATAACTCTCATCTTCTCTCAGCCAGGCTGTCTGCGGCTCATGATCAAAATTGAACAATGCAAGAAGCTTCTGCCCTTCATAGTACCGTCCAATACCCAAAACATGATCATTCCCGGTATCCAGAATCCATGTATCCGCTCTGGCATCAAAAGCAGTCTTCCCTTTGTACAGCTTTTCCAGTGTACGGATTCCATCAAAGACCAGCTGAACAGGATTCCCTTCCTCTTTCCGTTTTTCGGCCCGTTCCCAGTCCATGTTTCCACGGTGCAGATATCGGCTGTCGTCTGCCTTCAACGGATCCTTATGATAGGAATTATCATTTTCCTGTGCGACTTCATCTCCACTGTAAATCACAGGCACACCGCTCAGTGAGAACATAAAGGCGTGCAGCATGATGTCAAGACGTACTGCGCGCTCCATGGCTTCAGGATTCCCGGCTTCTCGTGCGCTTTGAATCCCACACAGTGAAGCGGTTGTTCCACAGAGCCTTGCATCCCCAAGCCGCGGGTCATCATTGTAAAGTTCCCCGCGCGCAGGACTTCCCGGCCATTTTCCTGTCAGATAATCATTAAGGTACCTTTTGTGCGGTATTTCCTGCTGTCCAAACTGGCTGAGGAAACCATAATCCAGTCCCCAACCAATATCATCATGGCAGCGCAGATAATTGAGAAATGTATATTCTTTGGGCAGTGCAAAAACCTGTTCAAGCTGATTTTTCAGCAGACGCACATCCCGGGTAGCCACCGTATGCCAGACGGAAGCCATCGTTGTAACATTGTACAGCATGTGACATTCCGGTTTTTCCACAGTTCCGAAATATGGCACCACCTTGCTCGGTTCCATGACCACTTCCCCCAGAAGCAGTGTTCCAGGGCATACAATTTCACAGACAATATGCATCATGCGAACCAGGGTATGCACCTGAGGCAGATTTCTGCATGTGGTACCCAACGCTTTCCAGATATATGGCGTTGCATCAAGGCGGATGACATCAATGCCATGATTGCACAGGTTCAGCATGCAGTCCGTCATATCGTTAAACACAACGGGATTGGCATAATTCAGGTCCCACTGGTATGGATAAAAAGTCGTCATTACGATTTTGCCCGCCTCAGGACACCAGGTAAAATTTCCAGGTGCTGTTGTGGGAAAAACCTGAGGAACAGTCTGTTCGTAGGCATTCGGGATATCCCAGGAATCGTAGAAAAAATACCGGTCCTGATATTCTTTCTCCCCTGCTCTTGCACGGCGCGCCCATTCATGATCTTCACTGGTATGATTCATGACGAAATCCAGGCAAACGGCAATTCCCATCTCATGGCATGCTTCGGCAAGTTCGGAAAGATCTTCCATGGTCCCCAGCTCAGGCTGTACCTTGCGGAAATCACTGACAGCATATCCTCCGTCACTGCGTCCCTTCGGGCTTTCCAGGAGAGGCATAAGATGCAGATAATTGACACCGCAGGACTGAATATAGGGAAGCTTCTCCCGAACACCTTGCAGGTTTCCGGCAAATGCATTGACATACATAAGCATGCCAACAATATCATGCCCTTTATACCAGGTCTGATTTTTTTCACGATATCGGTCAATTGTTCTAAGTGATTCCGGGCGTTCTTCCCAGTTTCGATACAGCATGCTGACAAAGTAGTCGTAAGCTTGCAGATCATTGTGGTAGAGCTCGCAGAACAGCCATTTCAGTTCATTTTCCCGTTTGCAGAAACGCACAGAAAATTCCCGCTTCCACTGTGTTCGATCCATCGAATGACACTCCCAAATCTTCAATTTCATTGCATAACGCACGCGGTAAAGCATTGAGTGGGTGTTGATGACATTATAGCATAGTCCTTAAAGTGCATACAAGGTCGACTCATTTTCCCTTGCCGCAATTTGCTTCATTTCAGAACAATTCACAAGAGAAAAAGTGAACAGTTCTATTTCATATTTTCATATGATATAATAAAATCACCGCCACAGAATATCCGAATCAGTGAAAAACGAACAAAAGAGTCCGGGGGGCAGGTCAACATGGGATATACGTCTTTGAGCTTCAAGGAAGAAATGCTTGAAGAATTGAAATATTACAATGCGTTCACAAAACCTGTAAAGACTTTTTTTCTGGTTCGCTCATGCATCCGCAGACTTCCTCTGTCCAGGCTTCATCCCAATCCGGAAGACGAATTCACCAATCCTGAAATCGGTCCTAATGAAGAAGTCGTGAATGAGTATACCATCAAGTTCGCCAAGTCGTTGACCGACGCCAATCCCTACCACATACCGCCGCTCATTGTGGAGAGGCTCTCCACCGGTGATTATATGATTCTCAACGGTCATCACCGTTGGCTGGCAGCCAAACGCCTTGGATGGAAAAAATTACCCGTCATGGTGGTCAACATGACGCTTGAAAAGGATATCCTCCACAAGATGAAGAAATCACATCATTCGATGTGTGTATCCTTTGACCTTGATGAAGTGCTGATCAGTAAGGACGGAAAGGATCCTATTGATAAACTGCCATTTCCCAAGAATAAGCTGTATCCCCTCCCCATTCGAAAAGATGCAGGCCGTCTGCTCTCTGCCCTTTGGAGTCTCGACTTTGATGTCTGGGTTTATACGGGCAGCTATCTTTCATCCGGAAAGATTCAGCGTACACTCATGGCGCATCATGGCAGGGCCGATGCCATCATCTGCGGCATCAGGCAGCCCAAAAACAATCAGAAGCTGAAAAATGCATTTACGCAGAAATATCAGACGATTGTACATATTGATACAGACCGTCTTCTCTGGGTCAACACCGCTTCGAGAGAATTCGAAATCATCGATCTGCCCAAGGATGCCACCTGGGCGCTTCGAGCCATTGAAACCGTTCATGAACTTCTTGCAAAAAAGAACGCAGCCAGCAATTGACCGAGGTGACAATCCATGTCAGAGCACCATTCGCTTCACGAGCAGAAAATGCGCATCTCTTTTGATCTGGACGAAGTTCTGTTTGTGTCCCCGCTGGATCACAAAACAGAACCAGAGCTCCGATATCCGCTCAATAAAATCTACAAGGAACGAGTTCGCCTCGGTGCACCACAGCTGATCAATGATCTTCAGAGGCTCGGATATGAAGTTTGGGTCTACACTTCATCTTTCCGAACGGAGCGTTATATCCGGCGTCTTTTCAGATGGTACAATATCCATTTCGACGGCATCATCAACGCCCAGCGCCACCTCAAAGAAGTCCAGCAGGGCCGTAACGAGGCCATGCCTCAAAAAGTGCCCACCCATTACCGGATTTCCCTGCATGTAGATGACGAATCCGTCGTGGTAACCTATGGCAAGATTTATGGGTTTAATGTCTATCAGCTGGATGCTCAGGATGATGAATGGGCACAAAAGATTATTCAACGTGCCGAAGAAATAAGGTCCAGGCATTGACCGTTGTCCGAGGAAAACGCACAGCAAATCAGGAGCGTAAAGATGATCACAATCGCGCTTCGGATTTGCTTTTTTATGGACTGTATTTTCGTTGATCGTTCATCCTTTTCTCCAGTGCCGCAAAAGCACCTTTCTGAAAAGAAACTCAACGGCATATTCGTTCCATGACGATCATTCTCCACCCCGTTCCCACACGGTTGAGAGACCTTTTCACATGCTTGTAAAACACACAAATTGCATGATAGAATACTGATTGCCATTTCAGTCAGAACCCCAGATCAACTGAAGGTAAAGGAGGAATCCCCATGTCCTGCACAACCGTATTGGTAGGCAAACATGCAAGCAATGATCAGTCCACCATGATCGCCCGGACAGACGATGGTTCTTTTGATGTGAAAAAACTCATTGTCGTCGAGCCGAAGGATCAGCCACGGAAATATAAAAGTGTCCTCTCCCATGTTGAAATCGAACTGCCCGACAATCCCATGCGTTATACCTCATGCCCCAGTGTTGACCGAAAAAGCGGCATATGGGCAGCAACAGGAATCAATGCGGCCCAGGTTGGCATGACGGCTACTGAAACAATCACTTCCAATCCCCGCGTTCTCTCTGCAGATCCACTTGTTGTATACAAAAAGGCAGAAAAACGTGGCGAAAGAGAGAGCATTGGCGGCATTGGTGAGGAAGATATTGTCGTCCTCGTCCTGCCCTATATTCACACTGCCCGTGAAGGTGTTCTGCGGCTTGCCGAACTGCTTGAAACTTACGGCACCTATGAATCCAATGGCATTGCTTTCAATGATGAAAATGAAGTCTGGTGGATGGAAACCATCGGCGGACACCATTGGATGGCACGCAGGGTTCCTGATGACTGCTGTGTTATTGCACCAAATCAGTTCGGCATGGACAGCTTTGATCTGGAAGACGCTTTCGGAAAACAGGAAGCACATATGTGTTCGCACGACCTGAAAGAATTTATCTGTAACAATCATCTGGATCTGAATCAGAACGGGCGTTTTAATCCCAGGGATATATTCGGCTCGCACAATGATATGGATCATATCTACAACACCCCGCGAGCCTGGTTTATGGGACGATATCTGACTCCCACAACCCATAAATGGGAAGGACCGGATGCGGAATTCACCCCCGAAAGCGACAGAATCCCATGGGCACTTGTACCGGAACGCAGGCTAGCCGTTGAGGATGTCCGTTACCTCCTTGCCGGTCATTATCAGGGAACACCCTACAATCCCTACACTTCCCAGGACACTGGAAAACGGGGAATGTACCGTTCCATCGGAATCAACCGTACCGGTGTAACTTCCATATGCCAGATCCGTACCGATGTTCCAGAGAGTATCCGAGGTGTTGAATGGATCTGTTTTGGTTCTACCGCCTTCAGTGCCATGCTGCCGGTTTATCCAAATGTTCCTTCCATGCCTTCCTATCTCAGCCATGTCACACTGGACATGTCGACGGAGAATTTTTACTGGTCCAGCCGTTTGATTGATACACTTGCCGATCATGATTACGCAAGCTGTATCCAGATGGTCAACCGCTATCATAACGCGATGTTCACCGAAGGAAGAAAGCTGATCCGCGAATATGATGCTAAATTCCAGGAAAAGGAAGACCCTGAGCTTCTGAAAAAAGCAAATGAAGCTTTATGCGCCATGGCGAAAAAAGAAACCGTATCCGTAATGAACAAGCTGATGCTGGAGTCCAGCAAGCACATGAAAAATGGCTTTAACCTTGCGGACAATTAATCACGGGGAGAAGGTTCTTTATGGTCGTTTTGAGTCTGGCAGTCTATGTCACAGGCGTGCAGGAAGTCAAATCAGCAAAAGGTACTGCACGAATGCTTCTTTTTTCCGGTTCATGCTCAGGGGACTATTTCCAGGGCGTGATTGACCCAGGCGGAGTCGACACGCAATTCGTGGACACAGAAGGGAAAGGCACCCTTTCCGCACGCTATTCGCTGTCAGGCACAGACAGCACAGGCAATCCGGCGCACCTTTTTATCGAAAACAATGCACGCTTCGGTGAAGAAACGCACCCCTGCATCTGGACTGACAGCCCCTGTCTGGCATTTTTGGAAACAACCCCTCTGGTTGGTCATATCCAAAAAGAACTCGATCATCTTCGAATCACGATCGAAACCATTGACGAAATGCAGTAATCCTGTTGTTCCATGTGTTCACGCGAAATCCTTTCTGCTGTGAACTCACAGAATGAATAGCTGTGTATTGATAAAGCAGTTTCGATTCATCCGCATATAAAGGAGCCGCCCGG
>ONVN01000337.1 GCA_900321295.1 uncultured Eubacteriales bacterium | reverse complement strand
ATGCGGCAACCTTTTCCCGATATACACAGAATTATTTTGGAACGGTCTCGATGCTTTTCCTGTATGAGACGGAAGGTGCACAGGAAACCTGGGAAGCGGTCAAGGAACTACTGGAAGCCATTGACGGGGCTGTATCGATCTCCCGGGAGGACTCGGACCTTGCGCGGTTCAATACCCTTGCTGCGGGGGAAGGGATGCCGGTTTCCGACCTGACGGCCGATATTCTTTCGGTCGCGTTCCGGGCGTGGGAGATGACAGGCGGGCTCTATGACCCCACCGTTTTCCCGCTTGTGGATCTCTGGGGCTTTTCTCCACGTTTCAACAGGAATACCTACAGGCAGGAGATGCCCTACGACCGTCCCCTGATGGACGGGCATCCCACACCGGCATCCGGGGAGGATGTGGCAGCCTTGCTGCCCCTGGTCGGGCTTGGGAAGATCTCTCTTGTCCGGGAGGAAAACGGCTGGATGCTCTATAAGCATACCCCGCCGGTGGAGATCGGAGGAATGCTGATGCAGGCGCAGATCGACCTGGGCGGGCTGGCGAAAGGGTATGCCTGTGACTGCGTGATCCGCCTGCTGCAGGAACGCGGGTATACAGAAGGCTATTTTGTGTGCGGCGGGAGTTCCATGGCATTCCTGAAGAGGCCGGAGGGCAGGGCGTTTACCGTGTCAGCAGGAAAACCGCGCGGAGGAGAAGGGAAAACGTATGCACAGGTGCAGGCCATGAATACAACGCTTTCCTCGAGTGCAGACTACAGCCACAGTTACACCGCGGAAGATGTTCTCTACTGCCACATTATGGACCCGCGGACCGGATATCCCATGAACATGCCAGGACCGGGGATCCCCCAGGCCGGCGTGGCGACCGTTACGCTGCTCGGTGAGAGCGCTGCGCTCAATGATGCGCTTTCCACTGCCCTGTGCCTGATGGGACCCGAGGATGCGCTGGAATTTCTGCGGGGACGGAATGAGCAGATGGTGATGGCGGTCTACAGGACCGGGGAGGACAGGCTGGAAGTTGTTTCCAACATGTCCGCGGAGCAGGTGGAGATTCTGGATGAACAGTATGTATGGGCCTGCGGGGAAGACGCTGAAGGCCACAGCATTTACACAGGTACTCTGGTTCCCTGAGGAATCTGCCGCAGCAAAGAAAATATCAGACAGGAAAGGACCGGTCGGAATGAAAAAATGGCTCGCTGCCCTTGCGGCAGCCGTTTCCCTAATGATCCCTGCAGCCCTGTCGCAGGCAGAAACAAAGACGATTGTGCTTGCAACGGATATGCATTATCTGTCCCCATCGCTCACCGATTACGGAGAGCGGTTTATGGAAACAGTCTATGCATCGGACGGGAAGATCATCCAGTATTCCGCGGAAATCTGCAAAGCGTTTGCCGAAGATATGCTGCGCCTGTCACCGGATGCCGTGATTCTCAGCGGTGACCTGACGCTGAACGGGTCGGCGGCAAGCCTTGAGGAGTTTGCGGACCTGATGCATCCTCTGGAGGAGGCAGGAATCCAGGTGCTTGCGATTCCGGGCAACCATGATGTGGGCGGGAAAGCCTATTCTTTTGCCGAGGACGGAATCCGTTCGTTCCCGGCGGCAAAGGCTGCGGAATATGAAGCCATTTATGCGGATTACGGCCTGAACGAGTCGGTCCAAAGGGATGAAGCTTCGCTGAGCTACATCGCCCAGGTGGGTGATGCGCTACGACTGGTCATGCTGGATGTCAATGCCAACGGGACAGAAGGTTCCGTCCGGGAGAAGACGCTGGAATGGCTGGAAACCCAGCTCCGGGAGGCACAGGAAAAAGGGATGGCTGTCATCGGGGTCAGCCATCAGAACCTGCTGCCGCAGAATCCTTATTACTCTGCAGGCGTCATGATCAACCGTCCGCAGAAACTGCGTGCCCTGTATGAAAAGTACGGGGTCAGCCTGAATCTCAGCGGGCATACGCATATGCAGCATATTGCGTTTGAAGGAAGCCTGACAGAGATCGTCACATCCTCGCTGATCCTGACGCCATGCCAATATGGTGTGATAACGGTCGAGGATGGAAAACCGGTTTCCTATGATGCTCGGGCCGTGGATGTGGAAGCATGGGCCGGACAGCACGGGGAAGAGAAGGAGGACCTGCTTCATTTTACAGAGTATGCACCTGCCTTCTTTGTGGATGTCGTGGGAAGAAAGGTCCGCGCTATCCTGGCCGGGGCAGAGATTCCGGAGGAAGAGAGGCAGCGGATGGAGGATTTCGCTGTGATGACCAGCCTGCGTGATTTTACGGGGACACGTACGGCAGGGGATGAGGAGGCAGATCTCGCCCTGTGGCTTCAGTATCTTCCGAACAATGGCTTTACGTATTATCTGAAAGGTGCAGTTGCTGAAAGCGGATGGCCGATGGTTCATTACGATTTCCCCTGACCAGACAGAAAGAACGATCAGAATGGAACAGGAAAGCACGACGGAGTCCGTCGGGCTATTAAAGTGTGGCCTGGTATGCTGCCGGCGTCCCCTGTTATACAGGCAGCCTGAACACAGATATCAGTCGGCAGAATCGAAAAGAACCTCATAGCTGTCGCTTCGCATCGGGTCTCAGCTGCGATAATGGATCCATCCCGGATAGGGTGCCATGGGCATGCGTCCGCCGGTTTTGAGCATTTCTGCATCCAGTGGGCCTTCCGGGAAGGAACCCGTGGTGCGCCACTGATCAAGCCAGGACAGGTATTTCATTTTCGCACCATAGCAGTGCTGCACGCCGGGCATGGCGAAGAAACGGCAGAAACTGTCCAGCCTGTCCCGGCCATACTTGGCGAGATATCCTTTGTAATGTTCAGCAATCTGCCAGGGACTGATCGACATGTCATGCCAGGCAGCGAACAGGATGATCTATCCGCCGTTGGATACAAACTCATCCAGGTCCGGACTGTTCACATCATACTGTTCCGAAGCGCGCATCAGGTAGTCATACAACCTGCTGTCCGGGTGAATGTAGTCGTGATCGAGAAGCCGCCAGGTGGGGTCATGGGTGATGAAGTATTTGAACATTCCATCCGAGCGGTCACCGTGGTGAACGTAATAACGGGTATCCAGCGGCTCACGGGGCACAGGATCGGGCCCAAGATCCATCAGTCCGCCTTCAAGGGCAGAATAGCCATGGTAGCTGCTGAACAGCATCAATACCCGTTTCAGGAAAGAGATGAGTTCTCAGGACCTTGAAGCAGAGGCCGTTAAGTTTGGTATCTTCGATGAAGATTGACCGCTTTAGGAGTTTGATGATTATGAAGATGGATGACAGCTGGCATATGGAATGGTATCTGAACCGGGCAACTTCAGATGAAAAGAGGCTGATCAATAAGATTTACGAGTTTGAACATTTTTTTGAAGATATGACTTTTCAAGAAGGCACTAGCACGTATGAGCTACTCCAATGCAAGTCAAAGCCGAAAGACAGCGACGAGTGGATAAGAGATGCGGTAGAGCCTCCAGACGAATTGCACTTTTTCAGCTATACGTTCTTCCATTTCAAAGTTGAGCCGCTTGAGGGTTGTGCTGGAATGTTCAATCATGAAGATCAGACATTGACCGTGATACCAGAGGAGCTAGAAAACGACCGCACAATTCTGCACGAGATGATTCATATGCACGAATTTGTGATCAACGATCTGCCTATGTATTTCCATGACATGGTCTACTGGGCCCTTTACAAAGACCTGAAAAAGACGATTCTTGGACTGGATGATATTATTACTGCCCATGCCCATCTGCTTACGGGTTCATCAATTTACTCGTCCGGTGGCGTTCATGATGTCCTATTCTTATTGAAAAGTTTTGATCTGGATATTCGGAAGGGTTATCCGCTGGGCACGGTTTTTGCCTATGACCGCGAGGAAGAGCTTAAGGGATATTCTTATAAGAATGATAACAATTGATCTCCCTGCTAAGGGAGCGGGTCGGGTAACTGGCGCTAAGGCTCAAATCCGGGTTTATCCGCATTTAAAGCCTTGAGATATAAGCATTATAGAGCTTCTTTTGCATCTTCTTGAACTAAAAAATGCGAAATATATAATAAAACGTCCGATTTTGACCCCCCTTGTCCTCCTTTGGTTTCGTGCTTTTGGTTTTCAATTCAGAACGCTATTCAGCATGCATTCAAGTAAGCGCTTCCTCGTGTACTATGGTCTGACTTGGTTTACTGCTCTATGGGAATCACCCAAGTCAAGATGAGCATACTTATCCAGCACTTGGGTGACTTTCATCTCGTGACCTTCATGACTGTCTGTGGAGCAGAGTTTTAATCGATCCCCCTAAAATGGAATAATGTGATTTGAACCACATTTATTCGCACATAAAATGTGGGTTATTCCTTGAAAATCGCTATGAATTTGTGTACTGAAACATACTGATCTGCCATTCAGGTCCACCTATCCGCGTATCAGAACAATCTCTATTTTTCGAAGAAGAGCGAAATCGTGTTGTGTCGTGCGGTATCCATGGCAAATGAAGTTAGCTCTGAGTTTCAGTGGTCAAGAGCTTCCTGTAAAAAGAACCTCTGTTATAACAATAGATTCATTCTGCGGAAAAGTGGATTCATTACGGAGGATTCGATGAATCTGAAAACGAATTCTCGCGGTTCTTGATTCGGAATGATCAATATGCTAGTGTCAGAGCATGAAAAATCAGGCCGTATCGGAGGAACGAAGATGTTTTATCGGGAAATATCCGGCGTAAAAGTATCCGCACTGGGCATGGGCAATATGCGCCTTCCGAAAATTGAGGGAGAGGGAGAGAAAATCAACCGGGCGAAAGCGCAGGAAATCATCGACTATGCCATGGCTCATGGAATCAACTATTACGACACCGCTTACCGTTACCATGGCGGTGAATCCGAGCGCTTTCTGGGAGATGCATTGAAAAAGTATCCGCGTGACAGTTACCTGCTGGCAAGCAAGTTTCCCGGGCATATGATGGAGAAAAAGGGAAATGGCGTTATGGGCTTTACCAGCATGCTCAAAGGGCATCCGGACTCAACAGTGGACGCGGTTTTTCATGAGCAGCTTGAGAAGTGCCAGGTGGATTATTTTGATTTCTACCTGCTGCATAACGTGAATGAAAAATCGCTTGCCCTCTATGAAGATCAGGAGGCAGGGATCATTGACTATCTCATGGAGCAGAAAGCACTTGGAAAAATCAGGCACCTTGGTTTCAGTACGCACGCTGTATCCGCGAAAACCATTGATGACTTCCTGACCCGTCATGAAGGTGTCTTTGAGTTTGTACAGATCCAGCTGAACTATCTGGACTGGAAGCTTCAGGATGCAAAAGGCAAGGTTGAAGTCATCACGAAGCATCATCTGAAGATTGTGGTGATGGAGGGTGTACGCGGAGGCAGACTTGCGACCCTTCCTGATCAGCAGATGGAAAAGCTGAAGGCGGTGCGGCCGGATGATTCCGCTGCACGCTGGGCACTGCGCTGGGTGCAAAGCGTTCCCGGGGTAGCCGTTGTCCTGTCAGGTATGTCCACGCTTGAGCAGATCCAAGAAAATGTGGAAACCTTCGGCGCGCCGGATCCGGTGAATGCACAGGAGAATCAGCTGCTCCTGGATCTTGCTGATTCGATGCTCTCCTGGGTGCCCTGTACAGCCTGCCGTTATTGTACGGAGGGCTGTCCGATGGAACTGGAGATTCCGAAAATCATCCGGGCGTATAATGGGGTAAAGAATGATGACCGCATGGCTCGGTATAATCCGGACGAAAGTGCACCATCCATGGATCCGCGCCGCTGCATCGGGTGCGGCCAATGCACTTCAATCTGTCCGCAGAACATTGCCATTCCTGACGTTATGAAGGAATTTGCAGGCATGCTGGCACATTGAGATCCATAAAGAAAAAGAGTATCGTGCACGGGCGAAGTAGAGCATGCCTTTTGATTCTCCTATGCCGATAAAGGAGAGGAAAAAAACAGTCGGTGCGATGCTCCAATTTCTGCGTTTTGATCCTTCTGAAGGCGGATTCATGCAGATTCAGGCACGGAGAGCCAGTGCTTGCAGCTGCCTCAGACAGAACACGCCCAGGCAGGACTCTGTGTTTCAGATTTCTGCCTGGGCGTGATTTATACTGAGGTTTTATTCCGGTTCCGCTCATTTTTAAAACGAAAACACTTGATGTATGCTGGGTTCACTTCTGTGAGATTGGATCTGGAAAACTCATATGCTGTATTCTTTTCAGGATACATGACCATGAATGATGCTGGGAAAAGGTCCTGCAGGATGATTTCCATAACACATCACCATCAGGCGGACACCCGGCCACGCATTGCAGAGCGACCATGATGACCGTGACGGCTTCGGGTTTTCCGACCGTCACGGTCTGTGTCACACGGTTACCGGAGCCTGCTTCCACAATAGCAGGGGATTCATAAGACCTTCGTAGCCACGGAAAGACCATGTGGAAAGCTCATTTTTCATTTTCCAGGCAGACGGGGAATGTCCAGACACAGGATTCCTGCACCGAATCCGGAGGACGGCAGACCGGTTTTACTATGTTTTTCCGTTGTTCACCCACTTGCCTGTTTTTTAAGAGTATGCTAATTTTATTCCATACAATGTGCCGTGCAACATAACCCGCGCGGCCATGGAAAGGATCCGCCATGATCAGTATCGTTTGCAGGAATGAATATTATTACTATTACTTTGCCTACAAAACATGAGGTAAAGTAATTTTGCTGCGAACAATTTGATCACGAACGGATCAGAAATGTAGGGCTGCAGAATTACTGCAGGCCATTTTTTTATGGAGATGAGGACATGATCATTTCACTGAAAAACGATGTACGCAAAGAAGAAATGGACCATCTGATCGGCTGGCTGGAAAGCTACGGCGTCCGCACCCATATCTCGGTGGGTGAATACCAGACGATTATCGGCCTGATCGGCGACACCACGCGCATCGATACCGACCTGATCATCGGCCTGCCGATTGTGGAGAATGTGACCCGCATTTCTGAGCCCTTCAAGAAGGCCAACCGGAAGTTCCATCCCGAGGACACGGTGGTCCGGATTACCGAAGGCGTTGAGATTGGCGGCGGACATTTCCAGTTCATTGCAGGGCCGTGCTCGGTGGAATCCGAAAGCCAGATGGAGACGGTGGCTGCGGCGGTCAAGGCAAGCGGTGCAGGACTGCTGCGCGGCGGCGCGTTCAAACCCCGTACCTCGCCCTATGACTTTCAGGGACTGCACGAGGAGGGCATCCGCCTGCTCCTGGAGACCAAGCGCCGCACGGGGATGCCGATTGTCACCGAGATCATGGACATCTCGCATCTGCCGCTGTTCGAGGAAGTGGATGTGATCCAAGTCGGCGCGCGCAACACCCAGAATTTTGAGCTGCTCAAGGAGCTGGGCCGCATACGGAAGCCTATCCTGCTGAAGCGTGGCATTGCCGGCACCATCAAGGAACTCCTGATGAGCGCGGAATACATTATGTCAGGTGGCAATGAACAGGTGATCCTGTGCGAGCGCGGAATCCGCTCCTATGAAACCTATACCCGCAATACCCTGGACCTCTCGGCAGTGGCGGTTCTGCATGAACTGAGCCATCTGCCCGTGATCGTGGATCCCAGCCATGCCACCGGTGTGGCCAGGTATGTCAAGCCCATGGCGCTGGCAGCTGCAGCCTGCGGTGCGGACGGCCTGATGATCGAGGTGCACAATGACCCGCAGCATGCCCGCTGCGATGGTCCGCAGTGCCTGACGCCGGAACAGTTTGACGATGTAGCCAATTCGGTACGGGCAATCCGCAGCGTGATCGGAGGCAAGTAAGATGGAACAGACAGGTATTGTAGGGCTGGGCCTTATGGGGGCCTCCCTGTGCAAAGCACTGAAGGCTGCGGGATACCCTGTCCTGGGATATGACCTGGATAAGAGCGTCCAGAAATATGCTGAGCTCACCGGTACCGTGGACGGCCCGCTGACAGAGGACAGGATCGGGGAGTGTGACTTTCTCTTTATTGCCCTCTATCCAGGCGTGGCAGTGGACTACCTGACCGCGAACGCAGCGCGCATCCGGAAGGGAGCAATTGTGGTGGATCTGTGCGGCGTCAAGCGTGCAGTCTGTGTGCCGTGTTTCCGCCTTGCTGAGGAGAACGGATTTGTGTATATCGGCGGCCACCCCATGGCCGGACGGGAATTTTCAGGTATCAAGTATGCAGAGGAAGGCCTGTACAGGAATGCCACCATGATTCTCGTGCCCCGGGAGAAAGAGAATCTGTATGTGCTCAGCCGTCTGCGGGACCTGCTTCACGCGGTGGGGTTTGCCCATGTGACACTGACGACAGCCGAGAAACACGATGAAATGATTGCCTTTACCTCTCAGCTTGCCCATGTGGTAAGCAATGCATATATCAAATCACCGACAGCCCGGGAGCATATGAGCTTTTCGGCGGGCAGCTACCGGGATCTGACAAGGGTCGCGAAGCTCAATGAAACCATGTGGACCGAACTGTTCCTGGACAATGCCGACAATCTGTGCCGGGAACTGGACGGTCTGATTCAGGCCCTGACCGAATACCGGGATGCCATCAGGGAGGGGGACGCACAGCGCCTCAAAGAACTCCTGCGGGAGGGCCGTGAGCGCAAAGAGGAGATCGATTTCAAGTAAAACAACGGACCGTGCCTGTGGGATCTGCAGGATCCGCGAAAGGACTGTCGATCTGGGCATTGATGTGAGTCTGTACCAGTCCGACCAAGAGGGGGACATTGTGGCATGCATCCGGCAGGTGATGGGACAGGCGGATGCGATTGTGATCAGTTCCGCAGCCCGTATGCACTCCAGCATTGTGACCCTGGATGCACTGGAAGCTGTACAGATGGAAGCGGACATGGTGCGTATCCGCGACATGCTCCAACGGCGGTCATCCGGCTGACCTCCTGTGCCGGCATGGCCGGCCATATCCATTCCATCAGACCGGGTATCTGCGGAATATGGAGTAGCTGGCAGAAAAGTAGGAGCAGAGCCGCGCGTGAGATGCGTGTTTTTCCAAGGTTGCCTGCAGTGGTCAGACACGGCCACGGCACATATGCATCGAAATCATTTCAGGACGCATTTCTGCAGGAGAAAAATGTTTGAAACAGAATGCTATTATTCAGAAGTACGATCATGAAGTCGACGGCGATCCTTTTCGGCCATATCACAAGTCACGTCGGTGTGGAAGGAATGTCGTGCGGGATTTCCTCAAGCCTGATGAAATACTTGATGAAAAGCCGGATCAACACGAGTGATGGATATACAGCCAAAGGGAGACAAGGATGTCGAATAACACGCAAGAGCCAATAACAAGCATTTTGAGGTTTTGCTTCAGCATCGGAGGGATCATGGATGGCACAGCAATGGTACGTGGGGGTCTATGGCAATACGCAGAAAACACTGTTTGCGCTGTATGACCGGACGCATCAGCGTTTTGACCTGGTTACCGCCCAGAGCATCGATCATGAATTTCTGCCGCATGGTTTTCAGGATTTTGAGAGTATTCTTACGCACAGTCTGGATACGCTCCTCTCACGTAATGGCCTGACCGCAGCAGAGATTACAAGCGCTGGCTTTGGACTTGCCGGAGATGACGTCAAACGCCAGCACCAGATCATCCAGACCATTATTTCCCGCACAGGCATTCAAAACTTTGTGCATGCCAATGAAGCCGCGCTGATGGTCAAAACAGAGAGCCCTGCCGGCTTTGGGGTCGGAGCAATCAACAATTACGGCTTTTCGGTACTGGCCATTGACAAAGAAGGAAATACCGTGCAGGTCGGCGGATTGGGGGATGTGACCGGGGATCTGGAAGGCGGATATTATATGGCGTCCTGTGTCTGGAAAAGCATTTATCGTCAGCTGTTTATCTGTGGCGAGGAGACTTCCATGACAGAGGATGTGTTCCAGTATCTGGGCATCCATACCAAGGAGGAATTCCTGGAAGAAATCACAACGATCTCTGTTGCCGGTGAAAGCCGGAATTATACAGACAAACTGCTTTCCATTCTCTATAAGAATGCCAATCAGGGGGATGCCATTGCACTGTCCATTCTCCGGAATGTTGGAGAAGAATATGCGCGCGCCATCGCAAGTGCCGTCCGGGACCTTCCGCTTCTGAAGGGTCATGTGATTGATGTTGTTCTGGCAGGCAAACAGTTTATCCACTGTAAAAACGATACAGCGGCCAGGACGATTGATCACTGGCTTCAGGAGCATGCTGCATTCGAATACCGGATGCATAAAATGACCACAAGTCCTGTGTGCGGTGCGATCCTGTGGGCAATGGAGAAGGCAGGGGAACAGGTCAGTGAAGAGGAGAAAAACAGAATCCGCCAGATGCTGAGGAGGTTTTTCTGATGGAGATCATGCCCGATGAGAAAGACTATCGCAGTCTCTATGAGCAGGAACGTGTCCGATACCTGCAGTCCCAGATCAACACTCATTTTCTGTATACCACGCTGGAATCCATGCGCGGGATGTATGCTGCGCATCAGGATCTGGGCTTCCGGAATGCGCTTACCCGTCTTGCAAAACTTTACCGTTATTGTGCGCAGCCGGGCATTTGGGTTTCCCTGGAGGATGAAGTACAGACGACACAGTCCTACCATGAACTGATTTCCAGCATCATGCGCACTTCCGTTGCTCTCGATTTTGAAATTCCGGATGCGCTTCTTTCCCGCAGAGTGCCACGGATGATGATCCAGCCGATGGTGGAGAATGCGTTGCTGCACGGGTTCATGCACAGCAGTTTTTCCGATGGCAGTATCGGAGTATCGGCATGGGCAGATGGGGAGATTCTGGAAATCATGATTGAGAATGACGGTGAAGGGATTGCCGCAGAGACCATCGTGGCGCTGAATGATGCACCCGCTCAGGATGGTGCCGGGGTCGGTTTTGCGAATCTCAGGGAACGGATCCGCCTCCTCTATCCACAGCAGGGTATGATTGAAATATCTTCCGACGGTATCCGAGGAGCCGCGGTGCGGATACGACTCTGATACAATGAAGCGATTGAGGTAATCACCATGTATCATGCAGTTCTGATTGACGATGAGCCGTATACAATTGAAGACATGCGTGCGTCGTTCCCCTTCGCGCGGTATTCGTTCACGGTTTCCGGAACCTATACCAGTGCTGAGGAAGCTCTGCCGACGATTCTGAGCAATCCGCCTGACCTGATTATTACGGACATACGGATGCAGACGTGTACAGGACTGGAGCTGGCCGGGATCTGCCGCAGAAACAATGTTCAGTCTCTCATTGTGCTTCTGAGCGGGTATCAGGATTTTGAGTATGTACAGGAAGCTTTCCGACAGGGAATCTATTACTATATGCTCAAGCCCATTGATGATGAGGAGGCTGGAGACATCCTGCAGCGCGCGTATCACACGCTGCAGGAGCATCCCATTGAGCGAAAGCGCAGGTATACCGATGATGCGCTCGGAAAGGCGCTGGAATATATTGAGCAGAACTATACGTCTTCCCTGCCGGTGGAAGATGTCGCGGCGATGCTCTACATCAACAAAAATTATCTGTCGAATCTTTTCAGCAGCCGGCTGGGGTTGACCTTTACGCAGTACCGGCACAGCCTCCGGATCGAGGATGCCAGGCGCCGTCTTACCGAGACCGGGGAGAGCATTACGGAAATAGCGTATGCTGTGGGCTACAACAGTGAAAGCTATTTCTGGTCGATCTTCAAAAAGTTCACAGGGCTTACCCCACAGCAGTATCGGGCAGAGCACATGCCCCTGCCGGAAAACGGAACATAATTCAGATGGCTGACGGGTTTCTGTGCATATCCGGCTGTCGACCGATCGGGCAGGGGAAAGCCCTGAAGGAAAACCAGAAGAACGTGCGGCAGGCGGGGGGCAGATTCCGGTATGGGAGGGGTTTCTTGTGAAATCCAATTGTGAAAACAGAAAACAGATGAAAAAGAAAGCTGTGAACCGCTGTCGGGATCACAGCTTTCTTTTTACAGGATACAGATTTTACAGGAGAAAAAACTGTGTTTTGTGAATTGTCTGTCCGTTTTCAGACCGTATAATACAAGTACAGAGGAAAATGGTTTCAGACAGGACAGACAGCATAACGGGAGAAATGCCCGGATTTTTGGGCTGCGCAGCCCGGATGGAACTTCATACGGGAAGGAGGATTCCCGAACATGATCAACGGACGACTCAAGATTGCCACCATCGGCGGCGGAAGCAGCTATACGCCGGAACTGGTGGAAGGGTTCCTGAAAAGACTCCATGAGCTTCCTGTTGGTGAACTGTGGCTTGTTGATGTGGAAGACGGTGCACACAAACAGGAAATTGTGACAGACCTTGCCAGACGTATGGCCCAGAAGGTCAATGCAGATATCCGGATTGTTCCGACGCTGGACCGCCGTGCTGCGCTGGACAATGCAGACTTTGTCACGACGCAGTTCCGGGTTGGATTTCTGGATGCCCGCGAGAAGGATGAACGGATTCCGGCAAGCCATCATGTGATCGGCCAGGAGACGAACGGACCGGGCGGCATGTTCAAGGCGCTGAGAACGATTCCGGTGATTCTGGATATCTGCCGGGATATGGACGAGCTGTGTCCGGATGCATGGCTGATCAGCTTCACGAACCCGTCCGGGATCAATGCCGAGGCAGTTCTGCGCTATGCGGGAAAACGGAAGATGATCGGACTGTGCAACAACGGGGTCAACATGCATGCCGATATCGCTGCGCACCTGCAGCTGCCGGAAAGTGAAGTACGGGTGGACTTTACCGGGATCAATCATATGGTATTTGCGGTCCATGCCTGGGTACATGGTGAGGACCGGCTGCCGCTTGTTCTGCGGGAGATGGAAGAGGAGGCGGAAAAAGAACCCTGCGAGGAGGGGATCACGCCGTATGTTCCAGGCTTCCTGCAGACGCTCGGCGCGCTTCCGTGTTCGTATCTCCGCTATTATGTCAAGACAGATGAAATGCTGCGCCAGCAGGAGAAGGATGTTTCGGAAGGCCGGCTGCGGGCACAGGAGGTCAAGCGTATCGAGGCAGCACTGTTTGAAAAGTACGCAGACCCGGCACTGGACGTCAAGCCTCCGGAACTGGCCATGCGTGGCGGTGCACGCTACAGTGACGCGGCCTGCAATCTGATCTCTTCGCTCTACAATGACAAGGGCGACATTCAGGTGGTCAATATCCCGAACACAGGACGTGTGGTGCCTTCCCTGGAAGAAGACTGTGTTGTGGAAGTGAGTGCAAGAATTACGAAAAACGGGCCGGTTGCACTGCCAGTCGGCGATCCGCCTGAGGCCGTGACCGGCCTGATGCGGCATCTGGTCTCCTTCCAGAAGCTCACGGAGGACGCAGCCGTGGCCGGAGATTATCAGAAAGCGCTCATGGCCATGACAATGAATCCGCTGGTGCCGGGAGACCGGGTAGCCAAACTTCTTCTGGATGAACTGCTGGAAGCGCACCGGAAATACCTTCCGCAGTTTGCGCACACAGGACGGTAAATACAGGCTCGGAATGCCTGATGAATACACAACCCACAAAGGAGGAATTCTGAATGAAGAAACTGTTCTGTATGACCCTTGCCCTTCTGATGGTGCTGGGTCTGACGTCCGCAGGCTTTGCAGAGGATGCCTTTGTCAATGCCCCCGGAACATTCCCGATTGTCAATGGGGACTGCACACTGACGATCTTCATAGCCAGTGACCCGGACGTCATCAGCTACAAGGAGAACCATCTGACGAAGTACCTTGAGGAACTGACCGGCATTAATCTTGAGTTTGTCACCTACTCCAAACAGGATGCGCCGACAAAGCTGGACCTGCTGGTCAATTCCGGCTCCGAATTGCCGGATATTATCCTGGCAGAGGGCATTGACCGCCAGCGCATTGCGACCTATGCCGATGCCGGCGTGCTTCTGCCGCTGGATGCTTACTTTGACAAGGAAACCGGTCTGGCAAAGTCATTCTGGGCACGCTGCGAGAAGCTTGGCTATGACGGTCAGAAGCTGCTCAATGAGGTCCGGAATGTGGACGGCCACATCTATACCGGTATCAAGTACAATGTCAATTATTCGGATATCTACCCGGTACGCGCCTGGATCAACCAGGAATGGCTGGACAAGCTGGGACTGCAGATGCCGAAGACTGCCGATGAACTCTATGAGGTTCTGGTTGCCTTCCGTGACGGTGATCCCAACGGTAACGGGCTTAAAGACGAGATCCCGATCATGGGTGCAGAGGGCCAGTGGTATGGGAATCCGCTGGACTACCTGCAGAATATGTTCATCTATTTTGATGGATTCTACAACAGTTTCCTGCCGCTGACGGAAACCGGCGGAAAGCTGGATGTATGCTATGACAAGCCTGAGTATCAGCAGGCACTGATCTATTTCAACAAGCTGGTCAGCGAAGGCCTGATCTCCACAACGAGCTTTACGGATGACGGTGCACAGCTCAAAGCGCTGGCCAAGACCGGCGAGGATATCGGTATTGTCATCCGCGGCGGTTCGAGTGCCTGTGCCGCGACGGAAAAGTATGTGCCGCTTGAGAATATGACCGGCCCCAACGGTTACCGCGCGACGACCACGGTTTCACCGTATGCGGATCCTGTGGGCATGATTACAACGTACTGCAAGCACCCGGATGCTGCCTTCCTGTTCCTTGAAGTGTTTAATGCGGATGAGCACAACTATATTGTATCCCGCTATGGCGAGGAAGGTGTGGACTGGGATTATGCACCTGAAGGCACACCGAGCCTCTACTTCGAGAAAGGCTATAATGCCAATGTGGCCAATTATACAAATGTATGGTCCACCCAGAGCGACAAGATCTGGCGCACGGATAACGTCAACTATCTGTGGAGCGTACAGGACATGATGGAAGCGTATAACGGGAACGAGTTTGACAGCGAGCGCCTGAATGCCAAAAACGTCATGATCAATGAAGTGTATGCACCGGGCTGGAACGATGTCGTCACCTTTATCCTCTACAATGAGGAAGAGAACGACCGTTGGGCCGATACCCGCACGGCGATCAACACCTATGTTGCAGAGGCCAAGGTCCTGTTCGCAATCGGAGATATGGATCCAGTGGCTGACTGGGACAAGTACATTGAAACCCTGAATTCGTATGACTATAAGGGCATGCTGGCAGCCGACCAGATTGCCTATGACCGTATGTTCGGCGAGCACTGAGTCTTCTGTCCGGCGCCGGAAAATCCCGGCGCCGGATTCCCTTCCGGGAGGTGTATCCCATGCAGAAAAAAGCATCGCACGGCACGGTCCGGCGCGTGAAGCGTCACTGGCAGCTCTATCTGTTCCTGCTGCTGCCTGTCGTATACTTCATTATTTTCCGGTATATCCCGCTGAGTGGGCTGCAAATCGCCTTCCGAAAGTATACGCCGAGAGGCGGAATCTGGGGCAGTTCCTGGGTCGGACTGAAGAATTTCAACAAGTTTTTTCAGTCCTACCAGTTTGAGCGCGTCATATCCAATACGCTGCGGATTTCCTTTTACAGCCTTTTTGCCGGCTTTCCGCTGCCGATCATTTTTGCACTGGCCCTTAATTCCATGCTCAATGAGCGCTACAAGAAGACCATACAGCTGGTGACTTATGCACCGTATTTCATCTCGACCACAGTGATGGTCGGCATGCTGATGGCGATCCTGAACCCACGCACGGGATTGTATGCAACTGTATATTCAGGGCTGTTTCACACGTATCCATCAGACTTGTTCGCGAACGTGAATGCGTTCCCGCATCTGTACGTATGGTCCGGTGTCTGGCAGGGTCTTGGGTGGGATTCCATTATCTATATTGCCGCGCTCTCCTCTGTGCCCATGGAGCTGCACGATGCTGCGCAGATTGACGGAGCGAGCCGGTTCCAGCGTGTTCTGTACGTGGACTTTCCGACCATTCTGCCCACGGCCTCGATTCTGCTGATCCTGAGCTTTGGCTCGATCATGGACGTCGGGTTTGAAAAGGTTTTCCTCATGCAGAACAAGATCAATCTGCGGCTTTCGGAGACAATTTCAACCTATGTGTACAAGGTCGGCCTGACTTCCGGGAGCGATTATTCGCTGTCCACGGCCATCGGGCTGTTCAATTCAGTTGTAAACCTGATCCTGCTGGTCAGCGTGAATACGATCACAAAGAAACTGAGCGATACCAGTCTGTTCTGAGAGGAGGGATCTGAGTGCATACGGTGGGAAAGCCCGTCTCCGCGAATCATGTGAAGCTGTCCGCATCGGACAGAGTTTATTACCTGATTGTGAATGTCATCACGACCCTGATCCTGCTCATCGTGCTGTATCCGCTGATCTTTGTGATCTCTTCCTCGCTTTCGGATCCGAACCAGATTGCCGGAAGGGGTGTGATTCTGGTCCCGGTGGGTTTCAGCCTCGAGGGATATAAGGCAGTATTTGAGTACAGTGATGTACTCATTGGTTACCGGAACACCTTGATCTATACCGTGCTCGGCACGCTGATCAATGTCTGCATGACCATGATCTGTGCATATCCGCTGGCAAGGAAAACGCTGCCGTTCCGGAATGCGCTTATGTTCTTTTTCTCCCTGGTCAT